>CAVBPP010000080.1:0-13545 GCA_963597295.1 Paratractidigestivibacter sp.
GTCGGGCGCAAGCCTGATCAGGGCCTCGGCGGAAACGAAGCGTTGAGGCTCGCGATAGAAAACCGGCTGGAACCAAACCTCGAAGCCGCCTTCGTCAACGGCTTTCTGCATCGACTTGATGATGAATTCCTCGCGCTCGCGGCGGGCGGCGGTTTCGGCATCGAAGCGCAACACCCGATGCGACTCGTCTTTGGCCAGCTGAACGGTGTAATCCAGGTAATTCACGATCTGCTCGGACGTCCAGCCACGTCCCTGGATGCTCAACTCGGCCACGACAGCGGGTATGGTGATGAACGTGTCGCCGATCTGCCACGGACGGTCCATGAAGTCACGAATGGTGTTCAGTCGCAGCTTGCAGGCAGTACTGCTTCCGCCGGGCATGAGCAGCAAGAATTCCATGTTGTTGTAGCGATACACCGAAGCGTCGTCGGCCTGCTTGCGCAGCTCTTCGGCGATGCGGAACAATACCTGGTCACCGCCATGATGGCCGTACATCTCGTTCACGGCTGCAAAGTCGCGCAGCGCCACCACGATAATCTGGCAGCCCTGCTTATCCGCCGCACGCAAGGGCAGTTCGTCGAAGAAACTCTGGCGGTTCTGCAGGCCCGTCAACGAATCTCGGCCGGAGCGCGAGCTTTGATAGCTCAGGAACGCGACCAGGTTAACCAGCGCGGCCATCATACCGTTCAGCAGCTGTTCAGGATACAGAACCTGCACGACGACCAGCAGCAGGACCAGCACCGGCGCCACGCGGACAATGCGCGTGGAAGCTTGGCTGACCGACCGCCTATTCACGAAGTAGCAGATCAGGAACATGAGCACGAACAGAATAGGCTCTACGTACATGATGGGGTTCAGCGGGCCGCGGGCGTAAGTACCGTCGGCGTTGAAGTAAAACAGCGAATTGGTCCAGAAGTTGCTGACGACCAAGGCCAAGAAAGCCAAAGTAACAACGCCGACGAACACACGGACGATATTCAGATGAACAGGGCTGTGCACGAATTCGAGCATACGGATGCACAGGTAATAGATAATGGCGGCGCTCATCAGAACGCTCAGCACGAAAAACAATACATTGACCAGGTAATTTAAGGAAAGCGGCACATACGCGTGGTAGGTGTTGCACATAACGGTGCCGATATCGGCCAAAATGGCGAGCGCAGTGATTGCAAGCGCCCACCAGAAAAGGCGGCGGCGCGATGTTTTGGTCTGCTGCTTGTCGCGGAAGAAAAGCATGACCACCAAGGTAAGGATGAGCGCGATGTTTTCGCATAACAGCGACCATTCGATCATGCGCGCCACCTCCTACTTTACGCAGATTTGAGAAGTTCGAAATATCAAACTAGTTTCTCTAAAATCACTGGTCATTATTGTACTCAATTTAGAACCATTGAGCCAAACAATTGTCTTTACTGCGCATTTTAGCGCAATGAACGCAGATTCAATCGTGAGTTAATCGAATCGTTCGGCGAATGTTTTTACCACAGAAAAGTTAGCTATGGTTGAGATGTTTCGCCGCCACACACGAAATGCGGGTTTGCCGTTACTCCTTCGCCTGCTTAGCCGCGCCATCTTCGGCGCTGGCCACCATGGACATGGCCGCCACAGCCGAGGGCTTCTCAGTTTTCGCGGGCTTATCGGGGGTGGAGGCATCTAAGTCATCGAGCATTGCGCGCGCTTCCTTGAACTGGCGCGATAGCTCTTCCATGGGGTCGCGGCGCTCCTCTTGCGCGCGAACGGACCCATCGGTGATGGCCATGGCGCAAGCGACGGCCTCGGCATGCGTGAACGACAGCGAAAGGGGCAGCTCGCGCACTCCCAAGCTTTGCGCGACCTGCTTGGCGCGGCCCGTCAGCACCGCGTACGGTCGGCCCTTCGACGTGCGTTTGACCTCAACGTCGCGCACGCCGATGCCCTGGGAGAACCCGGTACCCAAGGCCTTCAGCACGGCCTCCTTGGCAGCGAAGCGGGTTGCGAAGTGAGCCTCGGGCGTTGCGGTCTTTTCACAGTAGAATCGCTCTTCATCGCTGAACACCTTGCAAGCGAATGCGGGAGAGCGCTTCAGGATTTTGCGCATGCGTTCGATTTCCACTATGTCGACACCCAGGCCGACGGCGCCTTCCACGGCCGCAAACGCGCTGGTGGCAGCATCGGTTTGCTTCTGAGCAACGCCTGAAGCGGCCTGCTGGACAATAGCGGATGGAGCCTGCGCGCCGGCAGCGGGGCCGACTGATGCGGCCGGCGCAACGGTTACGGCCTGCCGATCATGTGCGTTGCTTTGCGAGGGGTTCGTCACGGATACTCCTATGGGTTAACCGGCGCGCCGGCGGAATCTATCGGATGCGATTGTATCAGCAGACGGCATGGTTGCCGGGCTCAGACAGCAAAACGCCCCTCTTCCCCAAACGGGGAAGAGGGGCGCGGGCGTTCAGGCGAACTGAGGGTTTACTTCTGCAGAGCGCCCTTGGCCTCGTGAACCATCTTGCCGAGCTTGCCGGCGAAGATGATGCCGAACACGCCGTCGATGATAAGGGCGATGCCGGAGATGATCATGATGTAGCCGAACGGGGCGAACATCAGGTACATGCCGCAGATCATTAGCAGCACGGACATGATGATGATGAACACGCCGCCGCCGACCTTAGCGCGCGTGCAGGCGAAACCGGCGGACATGGCAACGGCGCCGTCGCAGGCGACGAACAGGCCGGTCAGCACCGTAACGAAGGATGCGACGATGTCCGGGCGGGCGAAGCACAGAAAGCCGATGAGCAGCATCAGAATGGCGCCGACGAGCGAGCCGCTGTTGTTCTGCGAATTGCCGATGCACATGATGATACGGCTGATGCCGCCGATAACGAACATCGCGGCGATGAAGTAGCAGAACGTCACGCCGGAGATGACGGGCTGGGCAAGGAACAGGATGCCCAGGATGATCGACGCGATGCCGCTGACGATAATCATGCCCTTCGTGCGGGCGACTAGGGTTTGCATTTAGGATCTCCCTTCGTTTGGTTAACTTGAGTTGATTATAGTTCAAATGAATAATGACGCAGTGAAAATTTCCCGGTCAGCGGCGAAATTTTGGATTGGGCGCCTTACTCCACCGTGACGCTCTTCGCCAAGTTGCGGGGCTGGTCTACGTCGCAACCTCGGGCCACGGCGATGGCGCGCGCGAGCATCTGCAGCGGCACGCTTGCCGTGATGGGCGAAAACGCGTCGCGCACCTTCGGGATGTAAATGACATGGTCAGCGTGCTTTTTGATCTCGTCATCGCCCTCGGTGGCGATGGCCACGATCATGGCGCCGCGGGCCTTGCTCTCCTGCAGGTTCGACACCAGCTTGTCGTAGACGGGGCTTTGCGTCGCCACGGCGATGACCGGGAAGCCCTCGTCGATGAGCGCGATCGGGCCGTGCTTCATCTCGCCGGCGGCGTACGATTCGGCGTGCAGGTAGCTGATCTCCTTCAGCTTGAGCGCCCCTTCCCTGCTGGTGGCCGCCCCCATGCCGCGCCCGACGAACAACGCACTCGTGGCGTTCTTGCAGGCCTGCGCGGCCTCCTCGATGACATCGGGGCACTCGGCTAGGATGCGTTCGACCTGGTCAGCGGTATCGGCCAGCTCACGGAACAGCAGACGAATCTGGTTCATCTTCAACTTGCCCTTGACCTGCGCCAACAGCATAGCCAACAGCGTAAGGGAAACCACTTGGCCCAAGAACGACTTGGTGGAAGCCACGGCGATTTCCTTGTTGGCCTTGGTGTAGATAACGCCATCAGACTCGCGCGCAACGGGGCTTCCGACCACATTGGTGATGCCGAACACGCGAGCGCCCTTCACGCGCGCGTCGCGGATTGCGGCCAGCGTGTCGGCCGTCTCGCCGGACTGCGACACGGCCACGACCAGGGTCGTCGGAGTGATGATGGGGTTGCGGTAGCGGAATTCGCTTGCGACCTCGCACTCGCAGGGGATGCGCGCCCAGCCCTCGATCAGGTTCTTCGCTATAAGGCCGGCGTGGTGGCTAGTGCCGCACGCGATGATGTACACGCGATCGATCAGGTTCAGTTCCTCAACCGAAAGGTCCAGTTCATCGATGGAGAGCGCACCGCCGACCAGGCGCCCGGCCAGCGTGTCGCGGATGACGCGGGGCTGCTCGTGAATCTCCTTCAGCATGAAGTCGGGGTAGCCGCCCTTCTCGGCGACGTCCAAGTCCCAGTCCACGTGGGTAATCTTCGGGTCGGCGATTTCCTGACCTGCGGCGGTGTAATAGGTAACGCCTTCGGGGGTCATCTTCGCCATCTCGCCGTCTGACATGACCACCACGTCGCGCGTGGCGTCGATCATCGCGATGATGTCGCTGGCAACATAGGCGCCGTCCTCGCCCTGCCCGATGACCAGGGGCGAGTCTTTGCGCGTGGCCACGATGGTGCCCGGCTCGTCGGCGCACACCACGGCAATGGCGTAGGCGCCCACCAGGCGCTCAGTTGCCGCGCGGACGGCCGAAAGCAAGTCGGTCGCACCTTCCGCGAAGGCCTGTTCCACCAGATGGGGAATGGTTTCCGTATCGGTATCGGACGTGAAGGTGTGACCTGCGGCCTGAAGCTCCTCGCGCAGTTCGGCGAAGTTCTCGATGATGCCGTTATGCACGACGGCAATGCGGCCATCGCAGCTGGTGTGCGGGTGGGCATTGGCCTCGCTCGGCTTGCCGTGCGTGGCCCAACGCGTGTGCCCGATGCCGCAGGTGCCCTGGAAGTCGAAGTGGCCGAGCGTATGGTCGAGGCTGGAAACCTTGCCCTTGCGGTGCACGACCTCAAGCTTGTCGGCTTCCTGAATGGCCACGCCGGCGCTGTCGTAGCCACGGTATTCCAGGCGCGAGAGGCCCTCGACCAGAATCCCCTGCGCCGGGCGCGTGCCCGTATAGCCAACGATTCCGCACATATATTGCTCCTTACATGAAGTTGCGATTCTGCAAGCGCCGCAAGTGGCGGGCTGCGCGTTCTTACAGAGGCCGCGTGGGGCGGTCTGCTTGTTTGATTTCGCATCATGATATGCGAAAAGGGTGCGCGGCCGGCAAACCGTCGCGAAAAATCTGTGCGCGGCCCTTACACCTCGGCGATTACTTCCACTTCCACCAGGGCACCCTTGGGCAGCTTCGCCACGCCGACGGCCGAACGGGCCGGGCGCGCATCGCCGAACGACTTGGCGTATTCGGCGTTGAAGGCGGCGAAATCGTTGATATCGTCAAGGAAGCACGTGGCCTTCAGCACATGGTCGAAGTCGGTGCCGGCCTCGGCCAAAATGGCAGCGACGTTCTTCATGACCTGGGCCGTCTGCTCCTCAATGGTGCTGCCGACCAACTCGCCCGTGGCCGGGTCGAGCGCAATCTGCCCGCTGGCGAACAGCAAGTTCCCGCTCACGCGACCCTGCACATACGGACCGATTGCCGCCGGGGCGTTAGGAGTTGCGATGACCTTCATAAACCCTTCTTCCTTCGAATGGCGAAATGCGCATTCATTGTCGATGCGTTATAAACGTTATCCATTTTACCGCGCATCCGGCTATAGTGTTCACCGACACAAAACCGCCGTTTATCGAATCGAGGGACCCGATGCTCACGCTCGAAGCGTTTGAAGAAGCCGCCGTGAAAGTTAAGGAAGTCACGCAGGAAACCAAGCTGATCGAAAGCCCATACTTCAGCGAGATTTGCGGCAACCGCGTTTTCTTCAAGCCCGAGAACATGCAGCGCACCGGCGCGTACAAGGTTCGCGGCGCGTATTACAAGATCAGCACGCTCACCGACGAAGAGCGCGGCCGCGGGCTGATCACGGCGTCGGCCGGCAACCATGCGCAGGGCGTGGCGTACGCAGCCAAGCGCTACGGCGTGAAGGCGACCATCGTCATGCCGACGACCACCCCGCTCATCAAGGTCGAGCGCACGAGGGACCTAGGCGCCGAGGTGGTGCTGGCGGGCAACGTGTACGACGAAGCCTACGAGCATTCGCTGAAGCTTGCCGAAGAAAAAGGCTACACCTTCATCCACCCGTTCAACGACCTGGGCGTAGCCACCGGCCAAGGCACCATCGCCATGGAAATCATCCAAGAACTGCCGCTAGTGGACTACATCTTGGTGCCCATCGGCGGCGGCGGACTTGCCACTGGCGTATCCACGCTGGCCAAGCTGCTGAACCCGCATATCAAGGTGATTGGCGTCGAGCCCGCAGGCGCAGCCTGCATGAAGGCGTCGCTTGAGGCGGGCCATGTGGTGAAGCTGCCGAAGGCCTGCACCATGGCCGACGGCACCGCCGTGTTGGAGCCGGGCGACAAAGTGTTCCCCTACATTCAGGAAAACCTGGACGGTATCATCACCATCGAAGACCACGAGCTGGTCACGGCGTTTTTGGATATGGTCGAAAGCCATAAGATGATTGTCGAGAATTCCGGTCTTTTGACCGTCGCCGCACTTCATCACCTTGATTTCACCGGGAAGAAGGTCGTTTCGATCCTTTCCGGCGGCAACATGGACGTGATCACCATGTCCTCGGTGGTGCAGCATGGCCTTATCGCTCGCGACCGCGTGTTCACGCTGAGCGTGCTTCTGCCCGACCGCCCCGGCGAGCTGGTGCGCGTGGCGCAGTCCATCGCCGAACATCGCGGCAACGTAATCAGCCTCGACCACAACCAGTTCGTCGACACCAACCGAAACGCCGCCGTCGAGCTGAAAGTGACCATCGAAGCGTTCGGCCCCGATCACAAGCGCGAGATCGTGGGCGCGCTCGAGCAGGCAGGCTTCGCGCCAGAGGTCACGCTGACCAGGATGTAAGAGAAGAGCGAGAAGCTCTAATTTCTTTAGGCAGCCGCACCTTCCGCATTATGCAGAGATGCGGCTGTTTTGTCTTGGCGGCATACAGAAATTATTGCAAGCGTTTGACCGGCGAAAACTTCCCATAGCTATGAATTCGTCGAATTCCGGGTTGACGGAAGTTCACTTTTGCTTACTATGTTAGCCGTTGGTTACATATATAGGCTGCTGAACGTCTTTCACGTTCGGCTCCGCAATTACCGAAAGGCAAAAACTATGAGCAAGACAGCTGTCATTTATTGGAGCGGCACCGGAAACACCGAGGCCATGGCCGACCTGGTTGCGCAGGGCGTACGAACCGGCGGCGGCGAGGCGGACCTGATTCAGTGCGGCGATTTTTCCGCTGACCGCACCGGCGACTACGATTCGTTCGCCTTCGGATGCCCCGCCATGGGCGACGAGGAGCTTGAGGACACCGAGTTTCTGCCGATGTACGACGAGGTAGAGCCTGCGCTATCCAGCCAGAAGATCGTGCTGTTCGGATCCTATGACTGGAACGACGGCGAATGGATGGAGCTATGGGAGCAGCGCGCCGACGAGGCGGGCCTGAACGTGGTCGACACCGTCATCGCGAAGGACTACCCCGACGACGAAGCCTCGGCTGAGTGCATGCGCGTAGGGGCTTTGTTGGCGTAACCGGCGTGCGGCGCCGGCGAAAATGAAGGATGGCGCGCCGCAACGAGAACGAGGGGCGACGCTAGCGAATACCTAGCGTGATGGGAAGGGAATCGGCCCGGGACCGAAGCGGTCTCGGGCCGAATTGCGCATGGGGCCCCGAACTTAGTAGGAGGCAACCGGAAAGCAGCAAGGCCGCTTCACTCGAGAAGCGAAATTAAGAGTAATTTACATAGGATGAGAAAACATTAGGAGTGTCCCTTTGTCTGGTGGGTAACTCGTTATCGGGAAATTGCATAGCCGGATTATCGTGAATTGTATTGACGGGGCGCGCGGTTACTCGTATAACTAACAGCCGTAAGGTTTATGCAAAACAAATGTCCCGGCAATCACTTAAGGAGATAACCAGCTATGTCCGAGAAGAAGTACGCATTCGAGACCCTGCAGGTTCATGCAGGTCAGGAAAGCCCCGACCCCACCACCGACTCCCGCGCGGTGCCCATCTACGCCACGTCTTCCTACGTTTTCAAGGACGCCGCCACCGCGGCCGGCCGTTTCGCGCTGACCGAGGGCGGCAACATCTACTCGCGCCTGACCAACCCCACCGTCAGCGTCTTCGAAGAGCGCGTCGCCGCGCTTGAGGGCGGCATCGGTTCGCTCGGCGTAGCCACGGGTTCGGCCGCCATCACCATCGCGGTGCAGAACATCGCCACGGCCGGCGACCACATCGTCGCCTCCACCAACCTGTACGGCGGCACGTTCAACCTATTCGAGAACACCCTGGTTGAGCAGGGACTTTCTACCACGTTTGTGAACCCGGCCGACTTGGAAGGCGTCGAAGCCGCCATCAAGGACAACACCAAGCTGCTGTATGCCGAAACGCTCGGCAACCCGAACTCCGACGTGCTCGACCTGAAGGCCTGGGCCGACATCGCGCATCGTCACAACATCCCGCTCATCGTCGACGCCACGTTCTCGACCCCCTATCTGCTGCGCCCGATCGAATACGGCGCCGACGTCGTGGTTCATTCCGCGACGAAGTTCATGGGCGGCCACGGCACCGTCATGGGCGGCGTGATCACCGATGCGGGCAAGTTCGACTGGGCCGCCAACGCCGACAAATTCCCCGGGGTGGCAAAGCCCAACCCGAACTATCATGGCGTCGTGTTCACCGAAGCCGCAGGTGACGCAGCGTATATCACCAAGGCTCGCGCCACGCTTCTACGAGACCAGGGCGCAACGCTTTCGCCCTTCAACGCTTGGCTTCTGCTGCTGGGCCTGGAAACGCTGTCCCTGCGCGTCGACCGCCACGTCGAAAACGCGCTCAAGGTCGTCGAGTTCCTGAACAACCACCCGCAGGTGGCCTCCGTGAATCACCCGTCGCTGGCCACCGGTCGCGCGAAGGAACTCTACGACGAGTACTACCCCAACGGCGCGGGCTCCATCTTCACCTTCGACATCGCGGGCACGGCCGACGATGCGCGCAACTTCACCGAATCGCTTAGCCTGTTCAGCCTGCTGGCGAACGTGGCCGACGTGAAAAGCCTGGTCATTCACCCGGCTTCGACCACGCACTCGCAGCTTTCCGAGGAAGACCTGCTAGCCGCCGGCATCAAGCCGACGACGATCCGCCTTTCCATCGGCACCGAGAACATCGACGACATCCTGGCCGACCTGGCCGCTGGCTTCGAAGCCATCAAATAGCGCTTTTCGGGGTGCGCCAGCCCATGCGCGCGCCCCGAGAGTGGCTTGACGAAAGCTTTGCCTCAAGCGGTCGCGCGCTTTCGGGAACGCTGCATCGGAATCCGCCATTTCCCCTGCCGAATTCCCTCTTTGAGCCGAAGCAACGTCAAGCGGATATAAACGAGCCCGACCGATTACCTCCGGCCGGGCTCGCCTGCTTTTCGGGGAATTTTCAGCAAAACGGATACAATATCGCCCATGAAGGAATCGACGTACATACAGATGACATCCGCCCTGCACGCCAACCCGGCGCTTGAACGCGGTATCAACATGGCGAACAAGCTGATCACGTACGCCATCTACATTGCATACCCGTGCCTTATGGTTTGGCTGTTCTTCGCCGGCGGGTGGCCGGCCGCCATCTTCAACGGGGACTGGAGCGCGTTCGCCGTGCCCGCCACCAGCGGCGGCGCGGAACTCGCAGGCGGAACGGCAGCGAACGCTGTGAGCGGCGCTGGCCTGTTGGGGTTCGCCAATGCAAAGGCCGCCACGCCGATCAAAGGGCCCATTGCATTGCCGTACGCCCTGCTCGTACCCGGAATTTCATTTGTATTGGTCAGCGTTTTCCGCCGCATCGTCAACGCACCGCGGCCTTATGAAGTGTTCGACGGGGTGCCCGTCATAGCAAAGGACACGCTGGGGAAATCGTTTCCGAGCAGGCACGCGTTCAGCATATTCATCATCGGCATGGCATTTTGCGCCTGCTGCCCGCTTGCTTGGGCGGGTCCGATTATTCTGCTGCTAGGGGTGGCGCTCGCGATCATTCGCGTTATCGCTGGCGTGCACTTCCCCCGCGACGTTATCGCGGGGGCTCTTGCGGGTATTTTGCTCGGCTACGTAGGGTTTTGGTTGCTGTAAAGTAAGCGCCACCCGCTTCGCGGGCTTGTCTAATGCCGTGCGAGCTTTCGCTGGCACCTACGAAAGCTTTGCTGAATCCCAACCGCTTCAAGCACGACTTCCCACCCATAAAAGTCATACGCAGCATCATCGCTTCCAACAAGATTCGTGGATTTGAAGCGTTAGCTCAACCCGCACTCGAGAGCACGAAGCGTGGCGCACCTTTCCCACGCCGAAAGCGCGCCGTCCGCTTCCCCTACACCAACTGATCCTGGCGAGCGCTGTGCCAGGCGTCCAGCTTACGATACAGCCAATGGAACGAGAAAGCGGCCACAACGCCCACGACAATCATCGTCACCGCCATCTCAAACGACACGGCGGTCAGGCTGAACAGCGCAGGCATCAGGAACAGCCCACCGAGCGTTCCACCGACCACAACCACCAGCAGCGCCGCGCGGATGGGCGTGTACGGGATGGAAAGGCGAACGACCAGGTTAATGCCAACCCAAGCAGTCAGCATCACGCACATAGTGGACACCTGCGCATACTCAAAGCCCAAGGCATACCCAGCGATATTCGCCAAAATGATTGAAGCGACCGCACACAGAGCGCCGGGGATGGAGCGCACGATAACGTTTTCCAGGAAGCGGCCCTTGATGCGATCGCGGTTGGGTTCCAAGGCCAGCACAAACGACGGCACGCCGATAGTGAACGCGCTGATGAACGTGAACTGAATGGGCTGGAACGGATACTGCCACGGCAGAATAAGGAACAGCACAGCGCAGATGATGGCAAGCAAGGTTTTCACCAGGAACAACGAAGCGGAACGTTGCAGGTTGTTGATGGAGCGCCTGCCCTCGGCCACGACCTTGGGCATGCTGGCGAAGTCGTTATCCACCAGCACCAAGTGCGCCACGTTGCGCGCGGCATCGGAACCGGCAGCCATGGCAACGCCGCAATCGGCGGCCTTCAGCGCCAGCGTGTCGTTCACGCCGTCGCCGGTCATGGCCACGGTGTGCCCCTCGGCCTGAAGCGCCAGCACGAACGCCTTCTTCTGCTCGGGCTTCACGCGGCCGAACACGCTGTACTTGTCGATGGCGGCGGCTGCGTCCTCTTCGGTCTTCAGCGTGGTGGCGTCGACGAACTTGTCGGCATGCTCCACCCCCACTTTCTCGGCGATACCCGAAACCGTGCGCGGGTCGTCGCCGGAGATGACGATGCAGCGAACGCCCTGGTCCTTGAAGAACGCGAGCGTTTCCTTGGCGGTGGACCTGATCTGGTCGCGAATGCCCACGAAGCCGATCGCCTGGGGCGCGCCGATCATATCGCCGTTGTCGTCGAAGCCCTCGACGCGCGCGAGCAGCAGCAAGCGAGCCTCGGCGGCAAGTTCCTCGGCCTGAGCCTGCACGGTCGAATACGCGTCGCCCATGATGAACTGCGCGGCGCCCATCACGTAGGCGCGGCCATCGGAAAGCACAGAACCCGACCACTTCTTGTCGGAGCTGAACGGGATGGAGCGCTGGCATGAGATGGGCTTGATATCCAGCTCGCAGGTGGGATGCGCCTGCTGCGCACCCGCGGCGTCGCCCTCGCCCGCCGAAATGCCGTAGAAGCGCTGGATGGCCACGGCGGTTTCGTTCGGGTCCTCGTCGGCGGCGGCGATGGACGCGAACGCCTGGTTGACCTCAAGCGTCACGGCATCGGCGCCGGCCGCAGACCCCGCTGCCGCCCCAACAGCCGCTTCCCCATTAGCCGCCACCGCGCCGTCGCATGCGCGCACCCAGGCAACCTCCATGTCGCCGGTGGTGATGGTGCCCGTCTTGTCCAGGCACAGCGTGTCCACGCGCGCCAGCGTCTCGATGCAGTACAGCTGCTGCACCAGCACCTGGCTCTTCGCCAAACGAACCACGGCAACCGCCAAAACGGTCGATGTCAGAAGGATAAGGCCCTCAGGGATCATGGCCACGAGCGCACCCACGGTCGAAAGCAGCGCGCTATTGAATTCCACGCCCGAGATGAACACCTCGCGCGCCAGCAGGATGGCGCCAAGCGGGAACAAGATGACGCTGACGAACTTGATGATCTGGTTCAAACTGGTCATGATCTCGGAATTGATTTCCTTATGCTGCTTGGCCTCGGCGGAAATCTTCGCCGCGTAGTTTTCCGCGCCGACATGTGTGACCTGCGCATATACCGTGCCCGAATTAACGAACGACCCGCTCATCAGCTGGTCGCCGGATTGCTTCTTGATCAGATTCGACTCGCCCGTGAGCAGACTTTCGTTGGCAGCGCATTCACCGGAAACCACCTGGCAGTCGGCAGGTACCTGATCGCCACGCCCAAGCACGATGATGTCATCGCGAACCAGCTGGTCGATAGGCAATTCCACACGCGCCCCATCGCGCAGGGTTTTCACCTGGCTCGCGGCCACGATGGAAAGCTTGTCGGTCGTCTGCTTCGAGCGGATTTCCTGCACGATGCCGATGATCGTGTTACAGACGATCACGCCCATGAACAACATATTCTTGTAAGAACCGGTGATGACCACCAGCACGGCAAGAATGACATTGATCAAATTGAACAGCGTGCACACGTTCTCGCGCACGATCTGCTTGATCGATCGCGTCTTCACGCCTGCGTCGGCGTTCACGTCACCTGCGGCGACGCGTTTGGCCACCTCGTCGGCGGAAAGCCCGCGGATTTCCTCAGCCTGTTTCGTCATAGCAACCTCCCGATTTGCTTTTGTGACAGTGTAGCGCAACGGCGGCGCACTTCCGGCGAACATATGGGAAGCGGCAATGCCTCCCGCCGCATGCGAGGGAAACTGTTATTATGAAGGGGCAACTAAGCGTTCGCCCGAACGCTTGAACCTTATGCCACAAGGAGGCAAAAGTATGCTGGTTGAAACCAAGGCAAAAGTTGGCGTGTTCTCCATCGCCCTCGGCGCGTATCTGCCGCAGTTCCCGCAGCTGGTACCCGAGTTCGAAGGTCAGTACGACGCATTCAAGAAAACCCTGCCCACCACCGTCGACATCATCGACGGCGGCCTGGTCACCACCAAAGAGCAGGCGCAGGAGGCCGGCGACAAGTTCCGCGCCGAGGACGTCGATCTGGTCATCCTTCAGATGCTCACCTACGCCACCAGCTACAACGTGCTTCCCGCCGTGCGCGATCTGGACGTGCCCGTGGTCGTGGTGAACGTGCAGAAGAAGGCGCAGCCCGACTACGCCAACACCGACATTCCGATCTGGCTGGGCGAGCTGTACGCTTGCGGCGCCCCCGGCGAGGTTGTGGCCGACCTGAACCGCGCGGGCAAGCGCCATGCCGTGGTCACCGGCGTCGTCGAAGGCGGCGACCCCGAGGTTGCCAAGCAGCTGGAAGAGTGGTGCACCGCCGCACAGGTACGCCGTCGTCTGCGCCGCACCAACATCGCTCAGATCGGCCGCCCCTACCCTGGCATGATGGACCTGTACATCGACGAAACCAATCTGTACA
>CAVBPP010000081.1:0-16502 GCA_963597295.1 Paratractidigestivibacter sp.
GTGCAGGCCGGCGAAGCGACGTATAACCAGGTAGTTCGCGAACTGTATGGTTGCGGACGCGAAAACGAAATTACCGCGGACCAATATTCTTCAGAAACGAATATAAAAGACATCAGCATTAACGCATCCGAGCAGTCAGCTGCGAAACCGGGCTTCGCAACCGCCAACCCGCACGCATCTAGCGCGAATACTCCGGCAAGCAAGCCCGACGCTGCCTCTAAATCCCCCGTTCGAGTTGAAGGTGCGCAAAACACTCAGGATTTCGCGCCCCCTTCGCCTGCCGCCCTGCCCGCAGCATTTAACCCCCCTACGGGCTGGACTGCCGTCGCCAGCTGGCAATCCGCCACGTTCAGTCAGCTAGAATCTCTGCAGCACGTCAACGAAACCGCAGGTCACCGCTGCGTTGGGCTTGTCGTGGAAACTCGTCCCGATGCCGTAACCGCGCCGCGCCTTGCGCTGCTGCGACGCCTTGGCTGCACGAAAATCCAGATGGGAATCCAAAGCCTTGACGAGCGCATCCTGCGCGCGAACCGCCGCGGCATCGGTGTCGAACGCATGCGGCAGGCCTTCGAGCTGGCCCGCATCTTCGGCTTCAAAACGCACGCGCACTTTATGGCGAACCTGCTCGGCGCCACGCCGGAATCGGACCGCGCCGACTTCCGCCGCATGGTTAACGGTGCCGCCTTCAAGCCCGACGAGGTAAAGCTGTACCCCTGCGCGTTAGTGGACGGTACGGGGCTTGTGGCGCACTGGCACGACGGCAGCTGGCGGCCCTACACCGAAGACGAGCTGGTCAACCTGCTAGCCGACGACGTGCTGGCAACGCCGCCGTTCACGCGCATATCGCGCATGATCCGCGACATTTCCGCCCATGACATCATGTGCGGAAACAAAAAGGTGAACCTGCGGCAACTGGTGGAAGCCGAGGTCGCGCGGCGCGGCACGCCGGCGCAAGAAATCCGATCGCGCGAGATAGCCTTCGGCGCCGCCACCGACGAACAGCTGACGCTTGACGAGGTTGCCTACGAAACGACGAACACTCGCGAGCTTTTCCTGCAATGGGTGACGCCGGAAGGGCGCATCGCCGGCTTCTTGAGGCTTTCGCTTCCTGACGCTGCCTACATTGAAGAACACGCTGCTGACCTGCCCATTTCCCCCAGTGAAGCCATGATCCGCGAAGTCCACGTCTACGGGCGCGTTGCCGGCCTCGGCAAAGGCGGGCAAAACGCACAGCATCGCGGCCTTGGAAAAGCGCTGGTAGAGCGCGCCTGCGAGATTGCGCGTGTTGAAGGCTACGCAGCCCTCAACGTGATCAGCGCCGTGGGAACGCGCGGGTACTACCGAAAGCTCGGGTTCGCTGACGGCGGACTGTATCAACGTCGGGTACTGTAGGGGATGCGCGTAGCCCCGTTCCCACCTGCAATTAATACTCTGTCGCGCCTAGCGGCGCTCTCTAAATATGATGCGAGCTTTCGCTCGCACCCACGAATAACTTACCTGCAATCGACACCTTGACTGCAACTTATTTTGTAGGTTCGAGCGAAAGCTCGAACCGCATAAGAGAGCGCAAAGCGCGACGCTGCTTTAACTCAGCACACGCAAAAAAGCGGCGACCCCAACCAGGGCCGCCGCCTTCCAAATGCAAATCTTCTCAGCCTGCGGCCTATTTGACCGTAAGCACCGGGATCTCGGTCGAGCGCAGGACGCCGAAGCTGACCGAGCCGAGCATGCCGCGAATGGCACCCAGGCCGCGGCGGCCCATGACGATCAGGTCGACATCGTTCTTCTCGGCGTAACGGGTAAGCGCATCGGCCGGAGAAGCGCCTGCCACGGAAACGACCTCGCAACGGCCCTCCATGCCCGCGATGTCGCCCGCCAGGTCCTTCTTCACGTTGTCGGTGGCCTTGTCGATTGCGGTCTGCACGATTTCCTGATACTGATCGTAATCCAACATACCGTACGGAACGCCATCGAGCGTACCAGCCGTGCCCATCTGATCGGCTCCGACGATGCCTGACGGAATGGCATGCACAACCGAAATCTTCGCCTCAGAGCTATCGGCCGCCAGGTTCTTCGCATAAGCCAGCGCGGCCTTAGCGTGCTCGGAACCGTCATAGGGAACCATAATGTGACTGAACTTCATGTTAACTCTCCTTTTCCGGCGCTGTCCCCATCAGGGGAAACGCCACGAAGTACTGCTGAGCGAAACGCAGCTACTATCAAAACGCCGAACGACGCCGCAGCGCTCATGCGGGAGCCTAGCATATGGCGAACCGCAACTGAAACGCTGACCTAATTATACTCCATGGTGAATCGCGGAAGCCCCTGCACGCGCAGGCCAATCCTGTTAGCGTACGCCAACCAGCGCTCAAAGGACGCATCGGATATGGAATGCTCTATCCCGCAGGCCTCATCCTCGGCAACTTCCGGGCTGATGCCCAGCTTCTGAGTCAGAAACGCCACCAGCACACGATGTCGGCACAGCACAGCCACGCCACGGGCAAGCCCGTCGGGAGTTAACCGCACGCCACCGTACGGCTCCTGCAGAACCATGCCCTCTTCGCGCAGCAACGTGATAGCTTTGCTGACAGACGCCTTGGTAACACCAAGTTCGGCGGAAATGTCTACATTGCGAACGGGATGCGTGAGCGTGCCGCCCAAAACGACGATAGCCTCAAGATAGTCCTCGGCGGACATCGAAAGATTTTCCATGCTGTTCCCCCCGCCAATCCCCCCGGATAAAAAATAAGGCAGAGGGAAGAAGGGGGGTCTTCCCTCTGCCTAAAAGTGCAGTGAATAGCCAGACGAGAGGAGCTTTCACTGCCGGGTAAGCAATGGTTCGATTGGGCGGGTGGCGGCTTTGCAGCGCCCTTTAGGCCGCTGGATTCGAGGCACTTCCGCGAGCCCCCGGGCGCCCTGCCCTTTCGACAATGGTTATATTAGGCTAACCGTTAGCCACGTGCAACTGTTGTTAGCATCGGTGTACAATTTCTTCACAAGTTGGTCTTGGGTTACATTGCTTGCATAAAGAAGGTCTCGGTTGCTGTCGAGACCTTCAAATTGCAGTGAATTGTGACGCGCCCGCTTCGCAAGATTCGCCTGACGCTGTGCATGCCAACGCTTCGCACCCACGAAATTCGTGCCGGAATACACCAGCCGTAGCCGGGGTAACCCCTTACGCCACCAGCTTGGACTTCTCCACTTGCTCGACGAACCAGTACGTTAGCTTCGACAGCATCGGACGCAGGATGCCCATGACGATAAACGGCACCAAGAACAGCAGCAGGCAGCCAATCTCTATCAAGAAGTCGTTGTTATACACGCCCATCGATGCCGCGCGCATGGCGTTGATGGCATGTGTCGCCGGCAAGAATGGGCTCATGTCCTGGAATATCTGCGGCAAAAGTTGCAGCGGGTAACTGCCGCCGCCGCCTGAAACCTGAAGGATAAGAACCAGCACGGCAAGGGCTTTGCCCAAGTTGGCGAACAAACTGACCAGGGTGTATACGATGAAGCCGAACACGAAGCTGGCAACCCAGAAGCTAATCAAGTACAGCAACGGATGCGTGGCCTGCACGCCCACGAACAACATGTTGCCCAGCGCCACCACGGTGCTTTGCATAAACAAGATGATCATGCATACGCCGAAGCGACCGAAGAACAACTGCCACGATTTGGGCCTGTCAAGCTCTTTTTTCGCACGCTCGGAGACGACAGGATTCACCAGAACCATCATCAGCAACGCGCCAACCCACAAGGCCAGCGACGAATACAGCGGGGCCATGGCCGAACCGAAACTGTCGGTGGCGAACACGGCGATGCGCTCAACGCCCACCGGGGCGGAAACAGCCTTCGCCAGCGCCGAGGGGTCGGACCCGATGATCTCTTTAACCTTATCGACGTTTCCGGAAGCCAAAGCGGAATTAATGGCGTCCGCGAGGTTGTTCAACTTATCGGCCGATGCGCGCAGCTCGGTCGCCATGTTCTTGATGGACGACTGCGCTTCGCCAAGGTTGCCCGATACGGCGTTCGCCGACGACTGCAGGCTGTCGCTTGCGCTCGAAAGCTGCGATGACCTGCTAGAAAGGGAACTTACGGCAGACGAAACGGAGTCGGCCAAATCTTCCAGCCCGGGCTTTAAATTGTCTTCGTAGTCAGCCTTAAGGGATTCGATATTCGCCTTCGCGTCGTCGACCTTCTGTTGCACCTCTGCGCGCTTGGCCTGCGCGTCGGACGAGCCCGTCTCTACGCTGTCAGCAGCCGAAAGCATCGAATCGTAGAGCTTCTCCAGCGACGAGATGGCGGTATCAAGCTGTTTGATGACCGCCTCGACGGTGGTCTGATACTGCGTGTCCAACTGCGGCTTCAGCGTCTGAAGCTGCGTCTTCAGTTCCTTATAGAGGGCAATTTGGCCCTGCACGTTGTCAGCGCCGTTGCGTATGCTCTGCGCCGCGTCGTCAGCCGAAGTATCAACCTGGGAATACATGTTGTCGATGGCCTGAGGAATGCCCTCGAAGCTGCTGCTGGACTGATCGAGCGCGTCGGTGAGCGCGGAAACCGAGCATCTCAGCGAATCGCCGATTTCCTGCGCGCCGTCCTTGGCATCGTCGGCCTGCGCTTCAGCAGTGCTCACGGCGCCGCGCGCGTCGCTGAGCAGCTTATTCGAGCTATCGACGAGGGTGCGGGCCGTCCCCGTGAGCGCGGCGTACGAGTCCAAAACGTTAGCGGCATTGGTCATCTGATCGGCAGAGGATGATATGGTCCCCGACATCTTCGCGATGGCGCTGCTGGCATCGGCGTCCTCGGAAACATTGCCCAGAGTATCGACGAGGCTTAGGGCAACGTCAGACAGCGTTTCCGCAAACGTTTCGTTGACCTGGGTAGACACCTTTGTCGATGCCTGGTCGGTCACGCGCGGAGCCACGGCGTTTTTCTTCTCGTTCTCGTAATAGATTATCTGAGCGCTCTCAGCATCGGACGTGTAGAAGCTCATCATGTTGCGGCTGAAGTCTTCCGGAATGACCACGGCCGCGTAGTACTTACCCGACGACGCGCCGTCAATAGCGTCTTCCTCGGTGGTGAACACCCAGTCCAGCTGGTCGTTCGCACGCAACGCCGATTCCACCTTGTCGCCGACGTTGATACTTGTGGGCAGAAGATCGCTTTCGTAACCCGCATCGGAATTCGCCACGGCCACCTTCAACTGACCGGTGTTGTCGAACACGTTCCAGCAGGCCACCACGTTATACCACGTGAAAATGGACGGCAGGAACACCAAGCCCAAAACAATAACGATGGTAATCACGTTGCCGAACAGATGCTTCGTATCGAAGCAGAACAGCTTCCAAACGTTACGCACGGTTGCCCTCCTGCCCCTTCTTGGACTGCTTCTTCTTATCGCGCTTCTTCGCCTTCTTGGCCTCAGCCTTGGCCTTGGCTTTCTTGTCGCGCTTGTCGGCTTTATCGGAGCCGTCGACCGAGGAAGCCTTATCGCTTTGCGCGGCGGCTTTCTTCGCCTTCTTGGCCTTTTTCTTATCAGATACGCTCAAGCGCTTGCTCTTCGCATCGCCTTCCGCCATAGAAGGCGCATCGGCCTGCGAGCTGGCCTCGTCGGCGGGCGCAGTGGCGTCGCCCGACGTCGAAGCGGCGGCGCGCAGCTCGGCAGCCCGCCTAGCCCTGCGGCGGCGGCGCCTTAGGTTGCGCAGGTCGACGGCCGTCAGCGGAGCCACGCTCACGCTGCACTGCGGACGCTCGACCACAAGCAGCTCCTCGTCTTCGGCATCCTGTTCATCGGCCGCGGCAAGGCGCGACGCTGCCGGGCCTTCGAACACGGCGGGTTTATCTTGGGCGGCAAGCTCCAGTAGCGAATCGCCGGTGGTTTTGCGAGCGGCGGCATCTTGCGTACGCGACGACGAGCCCTCATCAGCCCCGTCCGTCCGACCAGAGGAAACCGATCTCTGCGCCGATTCCTGCGAGCCCACAACTTCGCCATCCTGCGCATCGAGCCACGCACCGAAATCATCCGCACCTTCATCCAGGTTCACAGCGGCAAATTCATTAGTCTCCCGCTTGGGATCCGACTCGCTTTCCTCCGACGAATCGGATACACCCGGGTCGCCCAGCTTCACTATCTGCGGCAGAGGCACGGTGATGCGCGAGCCCGAAACGGCGGCGGGCACCAGCTGCTTGAGCGTCTTCCTGCCACGAATGCCCAGGTGATGGCGCAACTCGTCGTCGGACATGCCGTCGATTGCCGCCTGGCGCTCGATGTTGTCGCGAATGAACTCCATAACCACCAACAACCCGATGACCACAACGAGCCAAATGAGCCAAGCAGTCAGAATAACGACCTTCGCGGTCATGGTAACGGCGAATATAGCAGTGAATATGATCGGGACCAAAATGCCGGCCACCAACGCCACCCGCTTCAGGATGGGGTACACCTTCATGAAGCGCTCAGCCTGCGATTTCATGGTCTCGTGGAATTCGTCATGGTCGGAAAGCGCGCGGATCAGCTGGCCAATGCGGTAACGGCGCTCAGGCACCAGGGCGGCTTCCACGTTAAGCACGTCGCTCTTCTGAATTTCCTTCGCCACCAGGCGATTCAAGTTAGTCAGATGCGGGCGCACGAACAGACCGATGACCATCATCGTAAGCGAGATAAGCGCGAGCACGCCCATATAGAACAGGTACTGGTCTTGGTAGAACCCGCCGATGGCCTCGCGCAACGCGTTAATGCCGTAGGTGAACGGGAACAACGGATACACGGCGCGGAAGAACGAGTCGGTCATCTCGACCGGGTACAGGCCGGTGCCGCCCGGAATCTGCACGAACACCAAGATGATGCACAGCCCGATGCCGATGTGCTGCAACGACGAGGACAGCGTGTAGGTGATGCACAGGTACGCAAGCGACATGCAAATAGCCGTCGCATAGAACGCCGGAACGCTTGCAACCTCAACGCCAAGAGCGAGACAGCCCGCCACGCAAACGACGGCCTGCGCGATGACCAGCAGCGCGAACAACAGCCAACGGCCGATGTAACCCTGCACGACAGTGAGGCCCGGGATGCCCTCCTTGTCCACCTCAAGCTTCAAAATGACGGCAAGCATGATTGTGCCGACCCACAAGCTCAGCGAGATGAACAGCGGCGCCATGGCCGTACCGTAAGAATTCAGCGGATACAGCTTTTCGGTGGTCACCTTGGTGGGCGACTGCATGAACTCGGCGATCTTCGTGGCGTCAATGTGGCCGCTGTCGATGAAGTCGGAAAGCGCTGAGGAAGTACTCAGCAGCGTAATGTCGGTGCGCGCCTTCGACACCGAATCCTGAAGGCTTGCCAACACGGTGTCGGTTTGGCCCAGCGAGTCGATGGCAGACCCCAGCGTCGAATTCAGCTGATCGACGATGTTTGAGGTCTCGTCGACCAAGTAGCTTTGATTCGAAACGGCGGCCTTCAAGTTCACGGCCGCGATGGAAACCTGCGACAGGCCGTTGGAAACCTGCGGCAACGACGTGCCGAACAGCTGAGACTGGAGCGTGCCGGCGGTGCCGATGGAATTTTGCGCGGCCACGTTGAGCGCGGTGGCTGCGGAAGACACCGCATCGGCGCTAGCCGTGACGTCCTGGCTCAACTGTTTGAAGCTTTCGAGGCTGCGCTGCAACCTGGCATTTCGATCCGTCAAGTCTTCGATAGCCTGCTTCAGCTGGGGCTTGAGCTTTGAATAATCGATAGAACCGGAACCGGAAGAGGAAGAGCCGCTAGACGAGCCGGAGCTTCCGCTGGACGAACCCGACCCAGAACTGGAGCTTCCGGAGCCGGACGTCGAACCGTCGGCGTTGCCGGTGCTGCCCGAAGAACTGGAGCTTTTGCTCTTGCTGAAAAAGCTGCGCCAGCTGGAGCTTTTGCTGGAGCTGCTAGAGCTACCGGAGCTGCTAGAACCGCTCGAGCTGCCGGAATTGTCAGAAGAGCTGCTGTCGGGCATCGAGTCGTAAACGGACTGCAACTGCGCGATGATGCTCTCGTTCACGTCGATGACGCCCTGAACGCGCTCAAGCGAGGCGTCGACGGTGCCCTCGGCCTTATTGATAGCGGTTGCGGCGGACGTCACGGAATTCGTTGCATTGGCCGCCGCCTGGGAAAGCGCCAGATTCGCGTTCGACATGCCCGGCATGGCGATGGCCGTGAAATTCATGATGCTCGTCTGCATGGTGCCGGAAAGGTCGGACACCTGCTGCAGCTGGTCCTCAACGTTCGAAACGTCATCGCGCACCTGATTGAGGCTGCTTTTCGCCGACGACGCCTTGCCCTGCGCATCGCGCGCCGAGGAAGTAAGCTCAGACACCTTCGAGCGCGTTTGCGACACCGCATTGTTCGCGCGGTCAAGCTGAGTCACCGCATCGGACTGAGCGCCGTTCAGGTCGCTTTCGACCTCGGTAATCTTTTCGTCAAGCTTCTCGGCCACAACTTCGCTGACCGTCGAAACGAATTCGCTGTTGATGGTGGAATCCAACGTGGACGAGCCCGCGTCGGTCACCTTCGGCGATACGGGGTTCACTTTCTCGTTTACGTAATATTGCAGGTTAGGCTGCTGGAAATCGCCCGACAGGATCGTAAACAGGTTCGACGTGAAATCGGACGGTATGACGAACGCCGCATACGCGCGGCCAGAATTCACTTCCTCCATGGCTTCGTCGTAGCTCATGAAATCCCATTTCAACTGGGTATTTTCCTTGAGCGTATCGACTATTTGGTCGCCGAGGTTCATGCTGCCCATCAGCTCGTTGTCGCCGCCGGCGTCCTCGTTCACCACGCACACGCGCATGTTGCCCGTATTGCCGTACGGGTCCCAAAATCCCACGACGTTAAACCACGTATACGTAGAAGGCAGGACGATCAGCGCAACGACCACGACCAAAGCGGCCGGGGCCTTCACAAGCCGAAGCAGGTCCCTCCCAAGCACACGCAGGGCGTTCAACATAGCAGCAGTTCCTCAATTTCCAGGCGCCCCGCAAGCGGGACGCGTGCGTTCATTCCTTAAGCGCGGCACACATTGCGTCGCAGTCGGCCTGCCGACGCATCCGCACGGGAAACGAAGGCATAGACCAATAGACCGGGTATCGCCCGGCCGTGTTGCCATTGTAAAATACCCCACCTGTGGAATGCGCGACTTTTACGCCAACCCCACAACCTGTTAGCTTTTCGTTACCTAGCGGAAGACAAAGGGACACTCCTAATGTCTTGCCGGTGCTTACGAAATGTCCATAAAGAATTTCGCCGCTGCCCGCTTCGAGCGCAGCCGCTATCTAGCGGTCACCGGCGGTGCGGCGAGCAGCACCGCGGCCCCAGCGACTGCCGAGCTCGATCGCACCCGACGACGCCGATGCCGAACCATTCCGAACGCTAGGTCGACGCCGAAACCCGCTCCAAACGCAGGGTCGACGATCGCAGCCGCCAACCGCCTGCCGCGCAAGTGCGATAAACTATCCGCAACCACCTGCACGAAAGGAGCCTTCCCCATGAACATTTCCGTTGAGCTTGAAAACGGCCTGCTGGCCGACCGATTCGGCAAATACGCGCCTGAAAATGACAGGCTTGAAGGCTTCCCGGTGCGGTCGTTCCCCATTAGCATTAGCGATGTGCCCGCCGGGGCGAAAACGCTTGCGCTGGCGTTCATCGACTTCGACGCCATTCCCGTAGGCGGCTTTTGCTGGATTCACTGGACTGCCTGCAACATCGCGCCCGACACCGCGCTGATTCCGGAAAACGCGAGCGCCGAGGAAAGCGTCGCCATGGTGCAGGGGCGCAACAGCAACTGGTCGCCCATGGCGCACGGGTCGGCGAACCCGCACGTGCACTCGCGCTACTGCGGCCCCCAACCGCCGGATGCCACCCACGTGTACACGCTGACGGTTTACGCTTTGGATTGCGAACTTGACCTGGAGGAAGGCTTCTACCTGAACGAACTGCGCCGAGCCATGGCCGGCCATGTTCTGGAAAAGGCCACAGTGGAACTGCCCAGCCGAGCGTAAGGCAGTGGCGGCCGCTACGCGGCCTTCCTATTCCGGTTCGAGCTAACGCTTCAAACCCACGATATCTAATTGAAAACGACAGGGTATTAGGACAGGGGGGCATCCGTCCCACGAGCTCTCGCTCGGCCCACAAACTTAGGCGCAGGAATATAGCTACTGCAAATTTTCGTAGGGACGAGCAAAAGCTCGTCCCATAATTAGATAGCGCGAATCGCAACACGCTTTCCCCGGCGCCCGCGCCTACACTCGCGAAACCAGCAGCTGGTTCACCGATACGCCCATTTCGGCGGCTTCCATGGCTATACGCCTGTGCTGCTCGGGCGTCATCCGCAGGGCATACCTGCCTGAATATCGCTTACAACCGAACGGAGCGGGCGGAACCTCAGCGCCGCTCTGCATGTCTTCCAAAACGTCTTTCACCAGGTCGATCGCTCCCGACAGCGCCTCAATCTGCGAATCGGCCACATTGGAAAGACTGGGGAATTCGCCTACGGTGGCGACAAAGACGCTGTCTGCGGCGGACCAGAAAACCCGATAGGTGTACATTTCGGCCGAATAGTTCATTTTTGCCCCTCCATCAGGTCGATCGCTCTCAGAACTTGCGCGACTTGATAGCTCGCGACGCCTCCGCGCCTGTTCTGGATGTTGATTCTTGGGTCCCCAGGCCACGGCGTTTTGAACACATGATGCGACCCGCGCACCCGAGGCGCGCCGAAATAGAACCTGCATACCTTGTCTATATCGGCGAATCGCACGCTCCGAGGATTCCGACGCATTTCCGTCACCAGCTTCTCTATGGTTGGCATTATAGCTTCCTTCATATCACATGCAATATCATTTCTGACATTGACCACAGCGGTTGAAGGAAGCATATGCCCAGAAAATTGCACGAAGCTTGCAGATAGCACCGGATCAAGCTGCGGAAAGCTAGCAAATAGCTAGCAGGCAAAAAAGCCGGTCGGCAGCACTCATTCTGGCACCGCCGCCTGACCGATCGACCGCAAACAATATAGTGGCGGCCGCCTGCGCGCCTTCCTATTTCGGTTCGAGCTAACGCTTCAAACCCACGAATTTAGAAGGCCGTTACAACCCTCAAAAAGATTTCGTGGGGTTGAAGCGTTAGCTCAACCAGCAATAAGAAGCGCCGCCAGGCGCGACAGACTTTAACTCGGCCGAGCCGGGTGCTCCAACGCCGGGGAATAGTGGACATGCAAGTCAATTTTCGTAGGGACGAGCGAGAGCTCGTTCCATCACTAGAGAGCGCGCAGCGCGACACGCTTTTCCCACCGGACCCAGCGCAGACGGAACCGCGTTACCTGCGCATACGCCAGTTGATAAAGGAACCAGCCACCACGCAGATGGTACCGACCCAGAAGATAGGGGTCAGGCGAACACCCAAAATAATTACGCTTGCAATCACCGAAAGAAGCGGGGCCGCATATGACCCGATGCTGATGAGCGAAAAGTTGCCGTGGTTCATGCCGTATCCCCAAAACGCATAGCCGACGCCAATGGACGCGGCCGCGCCCACAAGAGATAGAAACGCAGGCAAAGCCGGAGTCGCGGCGGGCACGGGCGCGCCGCGGAGCGCAAAGATGGTCCACATGACCACGGCAACGCCGCCAAGGAAGTAAGCCGTCGCATCGGCGCCCTTCGACCAATGGCCCACAAATGAGGAATAAACTGCCCAAATACAGGCTCCAACCAGGCACAATGCAAACGGCGCCGGGTTAGCTGCAATATCTCCCGACATCGCGGCAAAATCGAGCCCGTTGTTGCCGCCGACCGCAACAACCACGCCAACGGTGGCCACCAGCACGCCGGGCAGAACGCGTCGTATGATGCCGCGGCGGGGCGGACGGCGAGCAGAGCGGGGCTCGTTGGCAGTCACTTCGGCAGCAGCCGCAGCATCAACGTTTTCGACCGCAACCGCTTTTGCGACAGAACCCTCAATGGAGGCCGGCGACCCCTCGCGAGCTCCCCCACTGCCACCAGATTCGAAGACATTGGCAGACGCCTGCCTTTCAGCCGCCACTCCACTCGCATCCGAACCCGCATTCAGTGCGGCGTCGGCCCCTTCCCCAACGGCAGGCGCGGCCGCTTCCCCATCAGCGCGAACCGAAGTCGAACTCGCCCCCGGACGGCGGTCTATCAGGCGAAACTTCACCACCAGCGCACCAACCAACACCAGCAGACTGGGCCACAGGTAGTTCACCAGCGACACCTCAAGCGTTTGCTGGCTTGTCGAGGCAAGACCCACCGACACGGCAACAGCGGCCTCGTACGCAATGAACATCCCACCGCCGGCCAGCACATACGTCAGCGGCATCCGGCGAACAGGCGAAGGCCGATACACCACGAACACAACGGCGGCCGCGATGGTGTACACAAGCGCCGGCCCCAGGTATTCGCCGAAGGCGACCGAGGTTTGGCGCATGAAGCCGAACATCATGGCCCAGCTCACGGTGGCCAAAAGCCCAATGACGGTCGCACGGCGCCGCTTGGTCTCAAGCGCGCCCGCAACCTGCGCCGTCGCATGCCTGACGCGCGCCCCCGCAGCCGAAAGATTCACCAGCCAGCCTTCCCCATTGAACGAAAATAACGAAGCGGATGATACAGAATTCGCAGGCGGAAAGAACCCCGATCCCCCACTTCCCACCGACATTTCGAAATTGCTCGGCAAACGGCGAGTGGGGTTGCACGGAAATGAGCGTGGAGGCCGGCATTGCGACGAGCTTAGACAAACGTTATCGCTAGAACCCTGTGACCTTCTCGCAGACCCGACAGCTTCACGATGAACGATAAGTTCCACCCAACACAAAATCCAAAATCACAACTACCCGGCCCAAACAGCGTCGTCGGCCATCGCTCGCGGCAACCAAGAGCCGTTCGTACGCGCGTCTCCCCACCAGCGCAGCGTGCCACCGCGCCATGCCGCAAGGTGCTTGAAGTAGTCAGTGTTATCGTAGATGTGAACCTCGTCGGCCACGCGAACGACCTTCGATAGATTTTTCAACGAGGAGTCGTAACGCCTTCTAACCAACGATTCATCGATGTCATGGCCGCCGACCTCAACCCTATGGGCAATACGCGATAAGGCAACGCTCGTATCGGCGACGCCAACATAGTACACACAGGTAGTAAATCCCTGGTCATTGGCCCGATTCAGAAACTTAAGCGTTGAGCGACCCGCCAACGTCGTTTCGTGGGTGAACGACGTACCCGCAGCTATATAAGCGTTGATCAGGCGAAGCGCTTCTTTCCCAGCAGAAAGGTTGTCCTGCGCGCTAGACCACGATCCTCCTGACGAGGCAACGATTTCGTCAGGGTTAACCCGCGCTAAAGTTGCCGGCTCGCTACCCGTTCGCCATAAATCGCTTCTGAAAAGGGTGGATTTCCCAGCGCCATTAACGCCGGCAAAAACAATATAAACGGGGCGACCATCCATCAAAACACCCCCTGCTTGATCAGCTCGACCTGCTTTCGGCGAAGGAAAAAATCGGCCACCGCGGCGCGAAACGCCGCTGCTTCAGGGTTACTGAACGAGGCGAGTTCATCGGCCGACGGACAGGCAGCGTACTTGGCCTCACAAGTTTCGAAAATCTGCTTGAATGCATCATTTGAACTGGAAATAGAAGGTTCGGACGGCGGCTTCGCATCCGCTGCGAAATCAGGCGAAACGGGCCTTCCGGGTTTCCTGTGCTGAGCCAAACGCGCATAAGCATCTTCTTCGCGAATAGCCCAAGCGTTACCGATTTTAGTTGCGGGAAGCATTCCCTCGGAAACAAGCTGGCGAACCCGTTGCTGCGATACGTCAAGCAACGCAGCGCATTCAGGAACAGATAGCATAGGTGCTCCTTTCAATCGTGATGCACGATACCAAAAAACCTTGCGGTTCCGCAAGGTTTTAATACACATCTCAAGATATCGCAGGGTACGCACCAGCTAGGCCACGCGCACCAACAACATTGAGTCCGACGTAGGCCCGCCGCCCCACCCCTCCGCCGAGGGGCGCCACTCTCCGTCCACCACGCCGCGCCCGCGCCCTCCCACCTCCACCGCGCCACCGTCCACCCCGTCGGCAAATCTGCGGTTTTCGCGGCGCGTGGGTGGCGGGGGCTCGCGCTGGCGGGCCATTCGCTATCATTAACGCAACAACTACCACGATTGGAGGGTGCCCCACCATGTGCGGCATTTGCGGATTCACCCAAGCAACCGAAAACAGCCTGCCCACGCTAAAGGCCATGTGCGACATCATGGCGCACCGCGGGCCCGACGGCGAAGGCCAGTACATTGATTCGGAAAGCGGCATCGCCCTAGGTCACCGCCGACTTTCGCTGATCGACCTGGAAGGCGGCAACCAGCCCATGGTGCGCGCGACCGGCGATCACGAAAGCGCCGTCACGTCGCCCGCGCTGCACAACGACGGCACCCCCTGCGGCACGCCCGAGCAGGCGGCGGCCATCGGCAAGTTCGCCATCGTATTCAACGGCGAAATCTACAACTACCGCGACCTGCGCGCCGAACTTGAGTCCGCGGGCTGGCAGTTCAAAACGAATTCCGACACCGAAGTGCTGCTGACGGGCTACTTGGCCTGGGGCGAAGACGTGCTCGACCGCCTGCGCGGCATGTTCGCGTTCGCCATTTGGAACCGCGAAACCCGCGAGCTGTTCTGCGCGCGCGACTTCTTCGGCATCAAGCCGTTCTACTACACGCAGGCAGGCGGCCAGTTCATCTTCGCGTCCGAGATCAAATGCATTCTGGAACACCCCGCCTACCACCGCGAGCTGAACCGCGAGGCGCTCGAGCAGTACCTGTGCTTCCAGTTCAGCGCGCTGCCCGAGACGTTCTTCAAGGGCATCTTCAAGCTGGCGCCGGGCCACTGCATGACCGTGGCGGCCGACGGGACCACCACCACGCGCCGCTACTGGCGCCCGGAATACCACTTTGACCAGCAGCGCAGCCGCGAGGACACCGTCGAGGCCATCGATGCCG
The DNA here is from genome assembly GCA_963597295.1 of Paratractidigestivibacter sp. Taxonomy (GTDB): domain Bacteria; phylum Actinomycetota; class Coriobacteriia; order Coriobacteriales; family Eggerthellaceae; genus Senegalimassilia. The sequence goes on from CAVBPP010000081.1 coordinate 15,028, forward strand.
CCATGCGCGACAGCGTGCGCTACCACAACGTGGCCGATGTTGAAGTGGGCAGCTTCCTTTCGTCGGGCATCGATTCCAGCTACATGGCCGCGTGCCTGGCCAAGGAAAACCCCGATATCAAGACGTTCACCGTCGGGTTCGAATGCTACAAGAACGCCGCCGCCAACAACCAACAGGGCGCGGGCGGCAAAACCATGCGCGACGAGATTTCGTGGGCCGAAGAGCTGGCCGACGAACTGAACATCGCCAACAAGTCCAAGCACATCGGCGAGGAAGAGTACTGGGAGATCCTGCCGCGCGTGCAGTGGCACATGGACGAGCCTTCCGCCGACCCCTCGGCAGTGGCGCTGTACTTCGTGGACCAGATTGCCGCGACCCAGGTCAAAGCCGTGCTTTCGGGCGAAGGCGCCGACGAGTTCTTCGGCGGCTACCGCATTTACCAGACGCCGTTTTCCAACGCCAAGCTGTCGTGGGCGCCGAAGGGGCTGCTGCGCGGGGCATCGGGCGCCATGCGCAAGCTGGGAATCCGCGGTGCGAACTACCTAGAGCGCGCAAGCGAAACGGCCGAGGACTGGTACTACACCAACGCCAACGGCGTGGCCTTCACCGACGCCGAGCGCAAAAAACTGCTGCGCGGCGGCTGCGACGCGCCCAAGCCGCAAGATCTGACGGCCCCGGTGTACGCCGAAGTGGCCGACCTGGACGAAACCACGCGCATGCAGTACGTTGACCTGTACTTTTGGCTGGTCGGCGACATCCTGCTGAAAACCGACAAGATGTCGATGGCCCATTCGCTGGAAAGCCGCGTGCCGTTTTTGGACCGCCGCGTGTTCGACGTGTCGGCCACCATCCCCACGCCGCTGAAGGCCAACGAGCAGCAAACGAAGATCACCCTGCGCGAAGCCGCCGAGCGAGCCATCCCCAAAGACTGGGCGCAGAAGGAGAAGCTAGGCTTCCCCGTGCCGGTGGTGAATTGGCTGCGCGAGGAAAAATACTATGACCAGGTGAAAGAATGGTTCACCGGCGACATTGCCAAGGAATTCTTCAACACCGACGAACTGGTGCGCCTGCTAGACGAGCACAAAGCCGGCGCCGACCGCAGCCGCAAGATCTGGATCGTCTACATGTTCCTGATGTGGTACAAGATCTACTTCGTGGACCAGACGGTGCCCGAAAAGCCGGCTGCTAGGTAGGGCTGATAAGCAGCATTTCGAGCATTGCCCAGATAACTGCCACGCTTTATGCAAATCCAAGATACCGTATAAGGCCATAACCAGAAACTGGAGAGGGTAAGATAAATTGGACACCAAGTTATCTTACCCTCTCCAAGGCTACGACGCATGAGCGGCCCAGGAAATCGTCCGCACCCCCGAAGCACGCGCCAGCTATGCACTTACTAAGGAAGTACTCCGGCGTAACAGCATTCGTCAGCTATACTCCGTTTGCAGACAGGTAAAACGTTGCGCCATTTTCCG
>CAVBPP010000082.1:0-20628 GCA_963597295.1 Paratractidigestivibacter sp.
GGTACCGTCGGTGGTACGCGCCTTAACGGCGTAGTACAGGTCGACGACCTCGCGGATGCGGCCCCACGGGCTTTCGATCCATACCCAGTCGCCCTGCTCGAGGCCGAGGCGCTTTGCTTCCTCGGGGTTGATCTCGACGCGCGGGACGGGCCACAGCTCGCGGCACCAAGGCAGCTGCCTGTGCTCGGAGTGGAAGTAGACGGGCTGACGCGAACCGGTGGTCTGCAGGAACACGTTGTCCGGGTACTTCTTGATGGCTTCCTTGTACCACTGGTTCTGGAAGTAGCTGTCGTCGATCTGGTCGACCTTGTCGGCCTGGTACAGCTCGGGCATCATAACCGGCGAGTCGGTGGCTTCGCGATAGATCGGGAAGCGGTCGTCGTCGCCCTGGAAGGCCTCGATGTCGGTGTGAGCCCAACGTGCGTCGTTCTTGAAGCCGTTGGCCTTGAATTCCTTGCCGTCGTACATGGTGCCCTCGTCGCCGCCATTGCAGATGTAGGCTTCGCAGGTGAGCGACCAGATCTCGATGAGCGAGGAAGCCGTGGCGAAGCCGGGCTTGAGGTCGACGAGCGGGAACAGGTTGAAGCCGCCCTGCTGACGACGCCAGCCCATCTCGTGACGACGGTAGGTTCCCCAGCGCTCGGGGTGCCATTCGCGGCAGTCCATCCAACCGTGCTCGGTGAACCAAGCCTTGGCCTGGGCCCAAGTCGGGCCGTCGGGGTACATGGCGGTCTTCCAAGCGTCGACGTTGTCCTTCAGGATGCGGTCGTGGTCAGGCCAGATGTAGGAGACCTTGCCGGCCAGCGCATCGGTGTAGTCCTGGCCGACGGAGGCGGTGTACTTGTCGATGTTGGCCTGGCAGGAAACCTTCGGCTTCAGGATGTAGTCTTCCTTGGAGCCTTGTGCGCTCGTGTCCTTGGTGTTCCACGGCACGCCCATGCAGCGATACATCGCGCAGTTCCAGTCGGGGTCGTAGATGGTCTCTCCCGGAGGCTCGATGGCCTGGCAGCAGCAGCCGAACATGCCGCCTGCGCCCTGGGACACGCGGGTGGAGTCGATCTCCATCCAGTGGTGGCAGGGGATGAGGACGTCGGCGTTGCCGTTGGTGGGCATGAACCACAGGTTGATCTCGGTGAAGAAGTCCATCTGGGTCATGGCGTTCCATGCGCGCACGGTGTTGGCCATGTTCATGACGTCGCCGGACTGGCAGACGCCGCCGTGGATGGCGTAGAGCGTCGGCTTGACGGTCATCGCGAACGGCTCGTTGTGCAGCACGTCCTTCATGACCTGAGCCTTCTCCCAATCCGGATCCTGCAGGCAGGCATCCCAGACGGTGTTGGCGTCGGCCCAGCGAGCCCAGAAGCGGTTCAGCGGGAAGCGGTCCGCGTCAACTGCGGCAGCCTGGCGCGTGAAGATCGACTTCGGGTTCGGGTAGTAGGCGGAGTTGTACATGGCGCCGCCCATGCGCTTGGCGATGATGATGGCTTCCTCGTCGGAAGGCACCTTGTTGCCGTAGCGCTCGGCCAGAGGCGATTTCTCATCGAGCAGGTACTGCACGAAGTCCTGCATGTACTTGCCGACTTCCTGCAGCGAGTAGTCGCGGCCGTCCCAGGTGATGCGCTGGTCCTCGGCGATGGCCGAAGACTTCTGCATGTTGGAGCGGCCCGGGTTGCCGTCGAACTGCGACTTGCACGAACCGCGGTTGCCGGCCGGCTCGTCGGAGTTGCCGGTGATGCAGCTCATGATCTGCAGCGTGCGGCAGTTCTGGATGGAGTTGCCGTTCTGGTCGGTGGCCAGCTGGAAGTGCACGCCGCCGTTGCCGTGACGCGGGTCGATGCGGGTGGTGAAGTGCTTCAGGGCCTCTTCGACCTTCCACCATTCCACGCCGGTGACCTCGGTCACCTTTTCGGGGGAATACTGGCTGGTCAGGTCATGGAAGCCGTCCCAAACGGTGCGGCACTTGTACTTCTTGCCGTCGATGAGCTCGACCTCGACTTCGCCCGGGAACAGGGCAGGCTTCTTCGGCAGGCCCTTCGGGTTGGTCGTGGCGCCCTTCTCGTTGCCTGCATCCCAGTACTTGTCGTACTTGGAGTCCGCGGGATCGGCCCAGGTGGACTCGTCGGGCAGCCAGCAGTCGGCGATGAGGCCGGTCAGCGGGTGCTTGATGAACGAACCGGTGGTCGGAATCTTGGAAGTTTCGCCTTCCCACTTGCACACCTGAGAGTCCCACCAGGTCAGACGCTGGTTGTTTTCATCCCAGACCATGAAGCGGTGGACAGAGCCGCCTTCCTTCACGTCGGCCTCGGTGATGAGCTTGGTGCGCATGTCGATGCCGCCGTTGCCCTCCCAGCGCCTGGCCGTGGTCAGCCACGGTTTATCGTCGCAGTACAGGAACGTGGCGTTGGACCAGCGGCGCACCATCGTGTCGTCGTAGCCCTCGTTCTCGATGATCCAGTTCAGCATGCCAAGGGCCAATGCGCCGTCCGTCGAAGGACGAAGATTGAGCCACATATCGGCTTCCTTGGAAATAGGAGTCATGCGCGGGTCGACCACGATATGGTAGTCGGCATGGGCGCGGACGTCGGAGATGGTGCGGTTGGTGGTGTCGTAGTTGGAGTACTCGACTGCGGTGCCCCACTGCAGGTACACCTTCGGCTCCGCCTCGACTTCCATCCAGGGCGAGCCCATTTCGTCGGTCATGATGCCGGCCCAGTGGCGCGGGCCCTTGCATACCTGGTATGCCAAGTGCGCGTTCGGGGTGCCGAACAGCTGCTTCATGCCCTGGTAGGGGCCGAGCGACCAAACGCGGGACGTGCCGCACATAACCATGATGGACTGTCCGCCGTACTTCTCGACGATCTCGCCGAAGCCCTTGCCGATGAGCTCGAAAGCCTCGTCGAGCGTGATGCGGACCCAGCCGGGATCCTCGACGCCCTTGGCCTTCGTGCGCTTGACAGGGTAGCGAACGCGGTCGGGATGGTAGGCTGCCTGCATGGACGACTGCGACTTGGCGCAGCAATGGCCGCGGGACTGCGGAGCGGACTCGTCGCCCTCGACCTTGATGGCCTTGCCGTCCATGACGGTGACCCATACGCCGCATTCGACCTTGCCGCATGCGCGGCAGCAGGTACGGACGTGCTTGACCTCGCCGGTGGAGGTGTTGGTCGTCTCGGCAAGGGCCTTCATGGGAGCGGTTACCGAAGAGCTAACGGCCAAAGCGGCGCCGGTGGCGGCCGCTGCGGCGATGAAGCTGCGACGGGACATAGTCAACTGTGCCATGAATTCACCTTTCCTTTCTTGTTTTGCGATTTCTCGTTTCAAAACTGTCTTGTCTTGAGGCTTCGATTCAGGCTTACCCCTATCGGCGGCACCCTCTCTCGACCCTCCTCCTAATAATCGATCCGCCGGCCTGATGCCTCGATTGCAACCTTACGCGCGAGCGTTTCGCAGGTTTCATAGGGTTGTTATTATTTGCCCGCCAAAAGCCGGAATATGAGGAAATCCGGGCATCATAGTGAGGGTCTGAGCATCATAGGTGTCATATGATTTTTTTTATCATCGCAGGTCAGCTGGTTGTCCATGATTTGATTTGGGCAGAAAAGCCAAGTTTTTGTAAAGAGCTGTGCTAGGATTCTTGTTAGCGTTACCAGAGGGGGTTTCGCAATCGGCGGGTAGGGCCGCCATGTGAGGTTGCACGGGGGGAATCGTGAGACTACCGCACGTAACTATCGAGTACCGGGACGAGGAATCGGCCGGCGTGGGCAAGGTGTCCGTGCCGCTAATTTTCGGTTTCGGCATCCACTGGGCTTGGATATTCAGCTTCGTTTTCAGCGCGAGCGTTCTGCTGCCGTCGCAGTCGTCGACCGTCGGCATCGCTGCCACGTGCTCGTCGATGTTCTGCATGGCGCTGACGCTGATGTCCTACACGTTTTTCTTTAAGAAAATCAGGCCGCTTTTCTCGACCCGGTCGCAGCGCAGGCGCGTTCGCTTTTGCGGTGCGCTGTTGACGTCCATTGGCGTGATATTTGCCTGCGTCGGGTCGCTGTTGCAGCTTGAGAACGCCTCGATGGCTATAGTTATAGCATCGGGCCTGCTCACCGGCGTCGGGTCTGCCGTGCTCATGATGAGCTATGGCGTGTCGTTCAGCATTTGCGATACCGCGGCCGCCGCTATGCAGTTCGCTTTGTCGTGCCTGGTCGCATGTGCTCTGTATGCGATGATCCTCATATTCGACGGCGTGTTGCACCCGTTCGGCATCATCTTCTGCGTGCTCATGCCTTGGCTTGAGCTTCTATGCTTGAACGCGGCTTCCGACCAGCTTGTCGACCGCACAGAATTCGTCAACATGATGATGCCGGTCAACCAGCGGAAATTCGTGTTCCATCTTGGCCCGAGCGCATTCGCTTTCGGTTTGCTGTTCGGGTATTTGGGAATCCACGCTTTCCGCGAGATCGAGCGCTTGGCGATTCAAGGATCGACGTTCAGCTTCGCTGCTTTTTCCGCGGGCGTGGTCACCTGCTTTCTGGTCATCGGCATCATGCTCACGCAGCGCCAGCAGGCAAACTACGCGTTTCGCACGCTCAATCCCATCATTGCCCTGCTTATCGCAGTTGTTGCCTATGTGGTGAGCGGCGGGGTTTCGCTGTATTCGCATATGCTGTATTTGACCACGTACCTGCTTATCGAGGCGTGCCTGTGGATCTCGCTTTCGGATATGTCGCAGAAGTTCCGTATCAGCCCGTTTCATGTGTTCGGCGTCGGCCGCGGGTTTTTGGCATTCGGGGCAGTGTGCGTGACGCTTTGCATGCTGTTGCCGACGCCCTTTGCCGGTGTGCTGAATTCGACGGATAGCATCTTGCCGTTTTCCCTGGTGCTGCTCGTGTTCGCATCGGCCAGCTACCCTCGCGACGCTGAGATTATCCGTGTGCTGGAACGTGGGCGCAACTGCCTGGCGTTTTTGAACCCGCTCGACCCGGCTAATGAGGCTTTCAAGACCATCTGCGAAGCCCGTAGGGCAGCCGACGACGCAAGCGAGGACGCTGCGGGTGAGCAATCCGAGCAATTCGCTGATGGGCAAAATGGCCAGGTTGGCGTCGAATATGCGGTGGTGGATGCCCCTCAAGGCGATGCGGCCACCTCGGATACCGCCGATTTCGATGGGGTAGAAGAATCGAACGAAGAGCTTTCTTCCGGCGCGGCCCGCGCTATAGAGGCCGCCGCTCCGAAGAGCGGGGCAAAGCAGCTCGAGGCCGAGCAGGATGCCGAGCGCATCGGCCGTTACAAGCGCCGTTGCCTGGCGCTGGCCGACATGTGCCTGCTCTCGCGTCGCGAAACCGAGGTGCTGTTCTTGCTGGCCAAGGGCTACAACACCAAGATGATTCAGGAGCAGCTGTTCATTTCCGCCGGCACCGCCAACACGCACATGCGCCATGTGTACCGCAAACTGGACGTCCATTCCCAGCAGGACCTCATTCGCATGGTCGACTCCATTCAAGTGGATGATGAGGATTGGGATTAAGCAGCCTGGATGTTTGTGGGTTTGCTTTGTTCGATGGGATGGCTGGCGTTCGCGTTGAGTTTGCCAGCCGGGTTGCGAGCTTTCCCTTTCGCCTATGAAATAGGGGAAAGGGGCATCCATGAATGAACGTTGGGCGCCAGTGAGGTACGGGATAAGGCGGCCGTGAAACTTGCTAAAGCGCAGAAAAGCCCCGCTCATCGTGTTGAGCAGGGCTTTTCTGCGCTTTCTTCGCGCTGGCTGCGAGTTAATTATTCGATCACGGCCGTTTGCATGACCCAGTTGTGGGCCTTCAGGCGCATCGCCATGTTGATGACCAGGTACCAGGCGTCGTTGTCGGCCAGGCTGCGGCGTGCGGCCTCTTCGTTGCCGGGCGCAAGCTCGGTGAGCGCGGCCTTCTCGTCGGCGTCGGTGATGGTCATGTTGTAGTGCTTGAACACGGCGTCGAGCGCAAGCCCCTGGCGAAGCGATTCGCGCGCCTGCATCATCACGTTCGTCTGGAATTCCTGGCTCGTGCCGCCCTGCAGCTTAGCGAACTCCTCCAGCGTCATGCCGGATGCTTCTGCGTTTTGCCTGATGGAGTCCATCATATCGCGCGTCGTGCGCTCGATGAGCTCGTCGGGGATTGCCCCGCGCAACCGTTCGCCCAGCTGCGTATCGGCGAGCGCCTCCAGCTGTCCTGGGTCGCCTTCGCCCTCCCGCTTGGCCACATAGTCGCGCACGCGGGCGCGGAATTCCTCGACGGTTTTGTCGTCCTGCGAAAGCTGCGTGCGGACGAACTCGTCGGTCAGCTCCGGCACCACGCGCACCTTCTTGTCCAGAAGCTCCACGGAGCAGCGGTAGTGCACGATATTGCCCTTTTCCAGATTGTCGAAGGAGAATTCCTTTTTGTCACCCTTCGCCATGCCCACAACCTCGTTGACGAAGCCCTTCGGCATCACGTCGCTCGAAAGGATGATGGCGATCGCGTCGCCGGAAAGCCCCATGTCGGGCGCGCCGTTGACCAGCGTGGACATGTTCACCTGCAAGCAGTCGCCCTCGGCGGCCGGCTCGTCGGAATCCTCGAAGGTGGCGAAGCGGTTCATCTCGCGGATGATCTGGGCGTTCACCTGCTCGTCGGTGACGGTCGCGTCGGGGCGGTGCAGGTAGACGGGCTCGTAGGACGAAAGCTCGTACTCGGGGCGCACGTACACGTCAACGTCGAATTCCAAGTCGGTTTTGTCGGTCATGCCATCGACGGTTTCCCGCGCCGGCTCCGGGTTGAACAGGATGGGCAGGTTGTGTTCGCGCACGTAGGGAAGTGCGCACCGCGTGGCCACGTAGCTGAGCATGCGCGCATCGACCGCCTTCGCGCCGTGCTTGGCGTACAGCAGGCTCAGCAGGTTGTTCGCCTGCGGGTTGATGCCGCTGTCCTTCGCTAGGTTGCGCAGGGCCTCGCCGGCAAGGCTCGCCTTGTGCGCGCCGGTGATGGAGAATCGGATGCGGCGTTTGGCGCCGCCGAGCAGCTCAGTTTCGGAAATTGCTTGTATAGACATGGGAAAACTCCTGGTCGCGTGTGCTATCGCTCGTATACCTGATCGGTATCGATGAGCGTCTTCTGAATGTTCCAGATGGTGTGAGCCTGGCCGCGTTTGATGGCGAGCGGTTTCATCTCGTAGGCGTCGGTCATGCCGGCGAACATCTCGCGCGCGAACACCTCTTCGGATATGGTTATGGCGTCCGCCGGGCAGATTTTCTCGCAGCTGCGGCATTTCACGCAATCGCCGGGGTAGTGCTCGACGCCGAAGGGCTCGCCCGAATCGTCGTCTTCGCCGAATTTCTTCAGCGCGCCGGTCGGACAGAACACTGCGCACATGCGGCAGGATTGGCATTTGTCGGTGTCGATGATCACGTGGCCCCAAAGGCGCGTGTCGATCATCACGTCTTCGGGCTCGCCGAAGCTGGCCAGCGTGTCCAGCAGCCGTTCGCGCCGGTCGGGCAGGAAATGCGGAAGCGTGCCGTCGGCCATCACCTTCACGTAATTCTTCGTCTTCTGCGGGCTGAATTCGCCGCCGACCACCTCGCAGGCCGCGAAGTCGGCCAGCACGCCGCCAACGCGGCGCGCCTCCTTGCCGCCCTCTTCGAAGGCGTAGCGCTTCGACTTGTCGAATTCCTGTTCAGAGGCCGCCTTCGTGCAGCTGGGGAATTTGCCCGACACGCGTACGTTCATCTCTTGGCGCCAGGTTTCCAGCAGCGTCTTCTCGGTGGCAAGCACGTCTTGCAGCATCTTCCAGCCGCTTTGGTGCTCGCAGCCGGTGCAGGCACCGTGAACGAGCACGACCTCGTTGCCTTCGGCGGCCATGAGCGTCAGCACCGATTCCTCGACGCGCCCGAGGCACTCAACGCGCACGACGGCGTCCTCGTCGAACATGCCGGCAGCCTGGCCGCATATCTGCGAGCAGGCGATGGTGACGGTGCCGCCCGTGCTGGCTGCGGCCGTGCGGCATTTCTCGATGAATTCGGTGTCGTTCGGGTGATGCGCCTCAAGGCAGCATGTCGGGCAGATGGTGGCGCAGGTTCCGCACCCGATGCACTTCTCGGGCGTGATCGCCAGCTGCTCGGCTTGCTCGTCGTAGTGGATGCACCCCGACGTGCACACGCTCGCGCAGCGCAGGCAATCGGCGTGGCGATTGCGCACGAGCGCGCAGCGGTCCTGATGGACGGTGATGTAGGGGCTGTCGACCTTCTCGATCAGCCCCAGCATATTGGATACGCTTGGCATGGCTCCCCCCTTTGAAACGTTTGCAGTATGAGCCTTGAACTGCGGTTATTCGCATCATAGACCCTTTTTCGCGCCTGAAATCATAGGGCTGATATTATTGTCCGCCCATGTCGGCTCATATACTCGCAAGCAGTGTACGGGGAGAGACGAGAAAGGGGATTTCCATGGCACTGATCAGACCGTCTATGACGCTGGTGTTCGATTTGGACGATCGCGTCTGGTCCGAAGAGACCGAGCTCGAGCTCAAGCGCTGCTTTTCGTACGTGAGCGCGCCGCTCGTTCGGCGTCACGCCGCCGAATCCGACGAAGAGGAGGCGAGCAACGCCGCGCGCGCGCTGGTGACGTTCGGCACGCGCAAGTACCTGCATTCGGCCGACGAGGGGGCCGACGAACTGTGGGACGAGGTTGTGGAGCAGTGGATCGGCAACATACTTCATAAGGTCGGTTCCACGATGAAGGCGTTCAACCGCCGTCAGCGCAAGATCGACATGCCTGAAATCGTGTTCGACAAATTCGACATCGAGCTTCAGAACGGTGAGTTCACGGTGAGCTTGCATCCGGACCTTCTGGGCTACGTGCCGGCCGAGCTGAACGCCGCCTTCACCATGGCGCGCTCGCTCTTGAACGACGGCACCTTCGCGGGCGCCGATCGTGTGCGCATCCCGGCTGACGATTCGTTTGCCAAGCAGCAGGATGCCGCGTGGCAAACCTGGCAGGAGGAGCACCCGGAGCCCGAGGAGCCCGAGCAGGAGGCCGAGGGGGCCGAGCAGGTTCCCGAGACCGATTACTTCAGCGAGGAATGGCTGGAATACGATCGCGAGCGCAAGAGCTACGAGAACACCGCCGTCGCGCCTACCGACTCCGATGAGCTTCCGCCTATCGAGCGCGAGGAGGAAGTCGAGCCGCCCGAGCCGTTCAGCTTCGAGGTGGACTACACCGTGTGGGCCGTGCATTTCGCGGATGGCACGTGGCGCCGCTACGATTCGTCGGCGCTCGCGTTCACGGAGTAGATCATGGAAGGCATGGCAACAACGGCCGCGACGTCGCCTGAGGCGATGTTCGTGAAGTGGGCCACGCCCGAAGAGGAGCTGATGGGGGTCGCGCGTTTGGCGGAAGCCTTCCATTTCCGTCGCATCGACGAGGCGAGCGACATCGCCATCGCGGTGCCGAACATGACGTGGGCCGTGCAGGCCAAGCGTGCCTGCGACGCCGTCGGCATCACCGCTTCGATCCGCGCGAGCGCATCGCATCTGAGCGCAGCCACGAGAAGCCGTTTGGCGCTTGTGGAGGTGATCGCGCATGCCGACGATCCGAAAACGCTTGAGAAGTGGGAGGCGTCGGGGCATAGCGCCGCGGAGCTCGACTCGCTGATGCGGACCTACGGCCAGGCGCGCGCCGCAGCCTTAATTAGGTATGCGGAGCTGAATTCGTGCCCGGAGCTTGCCCACGGGCTGCTGCATATCTGCGGCGACGAATCGGCGCGCGTCCTTTACGACACGCTGATCGAGCAGCTCAGGCGCCCGACCGCGCCCGAAGGGCTGCACGCCGTCGCTATCGTTCCCTTCACGCATATCAAGGAAACGTATTCGCAGCTGTTCATGATCGGCTGCGTCGATGGCTTGCTTCCGGGCGTCGCCGCCTACGAAGGCGATGAAGCTTCGCGTGGGCAGGCGCGGGCAACGGCCGCCGCTGCGTTCGCCGAGCTGCCCAAGCATGCGACCAAGCGCCTGTACTATTCCGGTTTCGCGAAGGCGACGTCGCAGACGGCCGCCGCCGCGCATCTTCGCTTCCCCCGCGTCAAGCGCGAGGGCGATGTGGAATATGCGATGTGCCGGCCGACGCCGCTGTTCGCGAGCTTCGGATCGAACAGGCCCTCGACGCTTGGCGGACAGGTGCTGCTTCGAATGTATGGACTGAACTAGAACCCGCAAGGAGGACAAACCATGGCGGATTTCGATTTGAGCAATTTCTCGTTCGACATCGATGGGGAGGGCCCCGAGTTCAACAAGCCCCCCGAGTCGATGGACGAAGCCGAGGCCGATCCGGGCATCTTCCTGCCCAACACCGAGGGGCGCACGGAGTTTTTGCCGCCCGACCCCGAGCGCGTGCCGCAGATCCCCGACGTTGTGGAGGACACGACGTCGGCATACGCGAATCGCCCGGCCGAGGAGCGCACGCAGGAGCTTTTCAACAACATGAACCCGCACCGCCGCGTGCTCTACGGGGTGCTGCGCGCGATGGAGAAGCCGCTTTCGTGCGATGCGGCCGACGAGGTCATCGAGAACCTGCGCGCGCATAAGTTCTCCGTGTATTCCCCGGCGAATATTTGCACGATGCTGGAGACGGCCGGCGCTATCGACCGCGTGCTCGAGGATGGCACGCCGTACGCGGAATACGAGCCCGAGCCGAAGGTCGTCATCATCGACGGCGTCGAGTACTGGGAGCCCACCGAAGCGCCGGCGCCCTACTGGCAGATCTCCGATGCCGGCCGTGCGCAGCTTGAGCAGTACAAGCCCGAGCAGAAGCTCGCCGAGCAGTTCGAGCGCGAGCCGGAGTTCCTGAAGATCTACAAGCGCATCCTGACCTTGGGTGCCGAAGAGGGCGGCAAGACGATGAAGCAGTTCAGCGCAGCCGTGGATAGCGACCCGCTCGTGGCCACCGAGCCGCGCGATTACTTCGTGCAGCACTTCGTCGAGGCGCTCGAGCGCTGCGAGGCCGTGGTGTGGCAGGGGAGCGCGTGGGTGACCACCGACCTGGGCAAGAAGGCGCTTGAAGGCGCGCTTGCCGACGTGGTCGACGATTACGTGATTCCCGATGACGCGGCGCCGGCAGAGACCGAGACGCAAGGCGTGAACTGGTAGGAGGGTTTGAGTATGACTGAGACGAACGCCGCCCAGGAAATGGGCGTTGAAGATCTGATCGCCATCAACGAGGGCCGCGCCGCCACGTACGGCTTTCTGGCGCAGCTGTACCGCGAGGAATGCTCGCAGGAGCTTATCGACGAGCTGCATGGCCTGCATTACCGCGTGTCGACCGGCAACGAGAACATGGACCGCGGCCACAAGCTTATAGCCACGTGGCTTTCCGGCTTGTGGGAAGACTCGGCCACCGAGCTTTCGGCTGACTTCTCGCGCACGTTCTTCGGCCACGGGTATTCGGGCCATTCAGCCGCATACCCCTTCGAGAGCGTGTACGCGTCCGAGAAACGCCTGCTCATGCAGGGCGCGCGCGACGAGATTCTGGCGCTGTACCGCGCCGAGGGCCTGGACAAGCAGGATTCCTGGAAAGAGGGCGAGGACCATATCGCCCTTGAGATGGAATACATGCAGGTGCTGATCAACCGCACCGTCGAGGCATTGCGCGACGGTCGCGATGACGACGCGTTCCATTATGTGAAGAAGCAGTACAACTTCGTGGAGGACCATCTGGGCGCTTGGGCCCCGCTTCTTACCGAGCAGATGCGCGGTTTCTGCCATACGAAGTTCTACGAGGGCTTGGCTTACATGACCGACGGCTTCCTGGAAGTCGACGTGGAGCTTATGGAGGACATGCTGTCCGCCGGTGACGACGACACGGCCGATACCGCGCCCGCCGCCGACGAAGCGGCTGCCGAATAGCAAGGTCCGCCGCGTCGCGCGACGAGCGAGATGCGACGCAGCGGATGGAGTGACGAGCGGGTTTTGCAAGGGCCCGCGGCTAGTTAGGGGGAATTTTCCTATGGAGGAGGAAGGCAAGACGTATGCCGGGATGTCCCGCCGTGCGTTCGCCTTGGGTTCCGGCGGCGCGGTGGTGCTGCTGGCCATGGGCGGCCTGAAGGCGGTCCCGGCGCAGGCGGCGGTGCGCCCGCCCGGCGGCCAGGATGAAAGCCATACCGTCAGCGCCTGCGTTCGCTGCGAGCGCTGCATCGAGGCATGCCCGCGCAATGCCCTGCGCGCTTCGCATTTGGAGGACGGCATTCTGGGCGTTCGCTTGCCAACGGCGAACTTCGATGCGGGTTGGTGCGATTTCTGCACCGAGGGCAATGGCGGGGTTCCGCTGTGCGTCGAGGCCTGCCCGACGGCCGCGCTGCGCCTGGACGCCGGCGCCACGCCGCAGAACACCATCATCGGCAAGGCTGTCATCAAGGGCGATTGGTGCTTGGCATGGAATCGCTATAACGGCTGCAAGTTCTGCTACGACGCCTGCCCCTACGATGCCATCACGCTAGACGACTACGACCGTCCGGTGGTGCATACCGATAAATGCAACGGCTGCGGCGCCTGCCAGGCCGCTTGCGTGTCGCTGCAGGAGGGCTCCATCGTCGAGGGCGCCACCACGCGCGCCATCACCGTCAAGCCGCTCGACCAGGTAAGCGAATAGGGGGAAGCCATGAATCTGAAAACGTTGAGAATCATCATCCCCTTGGCCGTGCTGGTGCTCGCGGGCGTGGGCTTCGTCGCCCATGTCGGCATCGGCGACCTGTCGGCCATCGGCTGGTCGTCCATATCGGTGCTGTGCCCGCTCGGCGCGCTCGGCACGATGCTTGCCTCGAAAACGCTCGTGCCGCATGCGATCATCTCGCTTGTGCTGGCCGTCATCGCCATCATCCTTCTGGGCCGTGTGTTCTGCGGTTGGATCTGCCCGGTGCCCGTGGTTTCGAAGCTGCGCACCGCGTTCTCGCGCCCGGATAGCGTGAAGAGGAAGCAAGCGGAGCAGAAGGCCGCCGCTGCCGAGGCGGGCGAGGGCGAAGGAGCTGCCAAGCCGCTTTCCGATAAGGAGAAGGCGCTGCTCAAGGGCGCTTGCAGCCATCATGTTTGCAAGCCGGAGGACCGCCCCAATAACTCGCGCAACCTGGTTTTGGGCGGTGCGCTCCTGTCCGCGGCAATCTTCGGCTTCCCGGTGTTTTGCCTTATCTGCCCGATCGGCCTGACGTTCGCGCTGGTGTTCGTGCTCATCGCGCTGTTCGGCTCGGGTGATGTGACCTGGTCGGTCGTTGCCATCCCGGTGCTTCTGGCCGTGGAGGTCGTGTTCTTCCGCAAGTGGTGCAGCCATATCTGCCCGCTTTCGGCCCTGATGAGCCTCGTTGGCAAGCTGAACCGCACGTTCCGCCCGCAGATCAACGATGCGAACTGCGTCGAGACGACGAAGGGCGCCACCTGCGGCCGCTGCGCCCAGGTGTGCGAGCAGGGCATCGACCCGCGCCACCCCGAGCTGGGCGCTTCGTGGAGCGAGTGCACGCGCTGCGGCGAGTGCATCAAGGCCTGCCCGGGCGATGCCATCAAGCTGGCCGTGCTGGTGAGCGGCAAGTCCGCCGCATCGCAGCCGCCGAAGGAGGTTGCGGCGGTCGGCGCCGCGGCCGAGCCCGAAGCCGCCGATGCCAAGACGAAGCCCGCCGAAACGGCATCGGATGCGCTTGAAAAGTAGATAGAAGACGAGTCGGACCGCGCGCCCCTTTCAGGGCCGCGGCCCGACCGCTTTGGACGACGGGCCTCGCAGATCGAGCAGATCAGCCGTAAGGCCCCTCGTCCAAGGCGACCCGGGCAACTCTCCCCAAGTTTGAGCCTCACTCTTCGTCCCGGGCCGCCTTCCCCCTCCAGTATATGTTGAAGGAGCTTATCTATGGAGGAATCGCTTTACTTTTCCGATGCCGAGCTTGCGCCGGCGGACGTTCGGCTTTTCATGGGCGCCCCTGCTTCGGGGCGCACTTCTGCGTTATGCGAGCTTGCCCGCGAACACGTTACCGCAGGCGAGCGCGTGCTTTTGGTCGCGACGACCGAGCCGGGGCTTGCCGAGCTGGGCGATTTGCTGGCGGATGTGCCTTCGGATAACTTGCAGGTTTCGACAGTTGCCGATGTCGCGCTTCTCGTGCTGGATTCGCCTGAGGCCCGCGCCGAATTCGGCCGCGAGCCTCGAATGCTTGAGTCCCACGAGCAGGATATCCTGATGGAGGACATGCGCGTATCCCAGATGAAGAACAAGCGCCTGAAGGCCCTTTCGGGCTACTTGTTCGCCGGTTGGTCGAACCTTTCCGACGATAAGTGGGAGCAAGCCTACGAGGAGGACCTGTTCATCGAACGGTTGCGTTCGAATCTGCGCTTGACCGGCGGCGTTCTGCCCAGCGAGGCTTCCAATCTGGCCTTGAGGGCGTTGCGTGCGCATGAGGGGCTTCGCGAGCGCATCGGTTTCGATTGGGTGATCGTCGACGATTTCGAGCTTGCCAGCCGCGCTTCTCAGCATATGCTTCGCGCCCTGGCTCGTAAGGGTTTCGCCGCCGCTTCGGCGCTGCATCCGGGGCCGGCAGCCCCAGTTGAGCCGTATCCTTGCTATGAAGGTGCCCGTGAGCTGGTTGAGGCCGTTCCCCAGACGAAGGTGACGCTTCTTGAGGAAAGCGCCCAGCCGGCTGCAGTTCGCGCAGCCGAGTGTGCGCTGGCCTGCGACGATGCGCTGGCTTCGCTTGTGCCTGCCGGTTTTGAGGCGGCTGCCGAAGGCCCTGGGGATGCCGAGCTTGCCGAGGAAGCTAGCGCCGCAGCCAACGCCCTTTCCGTTCATATGGAAGCGTCGCCTGTTGCGGAGATGCAGGTTATCGCGCAATCCGCGGCCGATGCGCTCGGCCGCGGCGAAAGCGTGATCATCGCCGGCGGCGACAAGCTGTGGCGCAAGAACATCCTGACGAACTTCGCCCGCGCCGGTCTTCCCGTGGTGCAGGTGCCCAGGCGTGGCATGAAAGGCCGCGATTTGGAAGACCAGAAGGTGGCGGCTCGACTCGGGCGCGATGCGGTGACTCGCTTGCGCGCGAACCCCAACGACAACGTTGCCTGGCGCACCATGCTCGCCGCCGGCGACCACGTGGCTCGAAGCGCCGCCATCGATCGCTTGCGCCAGGCGGTCGGCGGACAGCAGGTGGACGGCCGTCCGATCCGCCTTGCCGAAGCGATGGAGCGCCTAGCGGCGGGAGAGTTCGAATTCAGCGGTATCGACCGCCCCTTGATGGATGACCTGCTCACGGCATTCGAACGCTCGAAGGGCTTGATCGCAAAGGTTGGCGACGCATCGGTGACTGACCAGGTTCTTTCGCACGAGCCTTCAGAAGGCCAACCGACGGCCCCGACTATCCTCCTCTGCTCGCTCGACGACCTGCCCGGCCACCATGCCGACACGGTCATCCTAGGCGCCTTCGTCAACGGCGTCGTCCCGTCCCGCGACTACCTTGACCCGGCCGGCCTAGTCGGCGGCGCGCGCGAGCGTCAGCACGTGAAGGACACGCGCCGCGTCTACGGAGCCCTTCGCGCCGCCCGCAAGCAGCTTGTGGTCACGGGCTTCACGTCCACGAACCTGGCCGTCGCCGAAACCATGGACTTGCACATCGCTTCCATCAAGTTGCGTAAGGGCGTTCGCATGGCGCTCATCGAACCAAGCGAATTCATCGAGGTCATGGGTCTTTCCCGATCGTGATCCTTTTCGATGCGAATCGGAAAACGGTCGCATACGCCCGCCGCGCACCCCTCCACGCGGCGGGCGATTTGCCCTATGGGCGTAAGGTGGTTTTGTCGCCGTAGACCTCGGGGACAATTGGTTTGCACCTGGTATGGACAACATGCCGCTGTTGCGCCTTCGCCTTGATCTCGCTAAGTCTCGTGACGTATCGCCATGTTCGAAATTATGACTCTAGCCACTTCGTCGCCTGCTTCCTATTGTGTAGGTGCTATGCAGAAGCTTTGTGCAAATGGCCCTATTCGAGCTTTTTGGCGGCGAAAAACCCAGGTCGATTATGTTCGTGAAGTGCAGATGCGTCTTTCGTCGCTATAATTTTGCAAGTTTGCCGTTGCGTGCCGAGCACCCCAAACGAACTCGAACCACAGGCACGAAGCGGATCGGATGCGGTCGGTGAGTCCGGCCCGTCCCAAATGAGCATGCCGAGGAGCATGCGACAGGTACGGCCTGCGCGCCGGCGCGGCCCGTAAAAGGAGACAAGGTGCTAGATCAGTTTTTCTCGCAGATCTCGTTCGTCGACATTTTCAACTTCTGCGTGTTCATCACGTTCACCATTTGCTATACCTATCAGCTGTATTACGTGCTGGTGGTGCTGACGCGCAAGCCCAAGCAGATCACCGCGAAGCGCAACCATAAGTTCGCCGCCGTCATCAGCGCGCGCAACGAATCGGCCGTAATCGCCCAGCTCATCCACTCTATTAAGGTGCAGAACTACCCGGCTGAGCTCATTGACGTGTTCGTCATCGCCGACAACTGCACCGACGATACCGCCAAGGTGGCCGCCGATGCCGGCGCTATCGTGTTCACGCGCAACAATACCGAGCAGGTGGGCAAGGGCTACGCGCTCGACTACGGCTTCTCGGTCATCCGCAGCCAGTACGCCGATCGCGGCTACGAGGCGTATTTCGTCTTCGACGCCGACAACGTGCTCGACGTGAACTACTTCCGCGAGATGAACAAGACCTTCGACAACGGCGCCGTGGCCTCCACCAGCTACCGCAATTCGAAGAACTACGATTCCAACTGGATTTCCGCCGGTTATGCCGTGTGGTTCCTGCGCGAGGCGAAGTTCCTGAACCAGGCACGTCTGACGCTGAACACCTCGTGCGCCATCTCGGGCACCGGTTTCTTCATCTCGGCGAAGGTGATCGACCGCGCCGGCGGCTGGAAATGGCACCTGCTCACCGAGGACATCGAGTTTTCGGCCAGCGCCATCCTGCGCGGCGAGCGCATCAGCTACACCCCCACGGCCATCCTCTACGACGAGCAGCCCATCACGTTCCGCGATTCGTGGAACCAGCGCTTCCGCTGGGCAAAGGGTTTCTACCAGGTGTTTTGGCATTACGGAGCTCGCCTGTTCAAAGGTATCGCCACCAACCCGAAGGGCAGCCGCTTCGCTTGCTATGACATGCTGATGACCATCGCGCCGGGCATGCTTCTGACTATCGTGAGCATCCTGTTCAACGCCATCATCATCACGCTTGCGGCGCTCGGTCTCATGTCGACGGGCATCATGATCGCCTCGTCGGTTTCTTCCATTTGCTTCTGCCTGATCAATTACTTCGTGTTCATGTTCATGTTCGGCGTGCTCACCACGTTCGTGGAATGGGATTCTATCCGCTCCACCACCGGCAAGAAGATCCTGTACATGTTCACGTTCCCGCTGTTCATGCTCACCTACATTCCGATCGCCATCGTCGCGCTGTTCAAGAAGGGCAATTGGAAGCCCATCAAGCATTCCATCAACGTCGATGTGAAGGAATTCAGCGAGTGCGAATCGCGCTCCCACGAGCGTGCGTAGGGTTCCTTCCTTCGTTGGCAATGAAAGCGCATTCGAGCGGCTCGCTTCGGCGGGCCGCTTTTCTATACCCTGGCGAATGTGCAGCAGTGGACGGTGCGCGCACCTGCGGCTTTAAGCGCCAGCGTGGCCGCGCAGATGGTGGCGCCCGTGGTGCACACGTCGTCGACGAGCAGCACATGGGGCGGGCAGGCAACGTTGGGCACGGTGCGGAAGGCGCCATGCAGATTGCGGGCGCGTCTGGCGCGGCCGAGGTTTCGCTGGTCGGCGGTGCGCGGCCGGGCGAGCAAATCGGCGCATCGCAGTCCCGCGAGCTGTGCCAGGTCGTTCGCCAAATCGTGCCCGTGGTCGAATCCGCGTCTTTGACGGGCGGCGAATGTTGCCGGTATACAGGTAACCGTTGGCCGCGTCTTAAGCCAAGCAGGCGGAATCTGCGGCGCCATCAGCCCGGCCATGATCGCGGACAACCTTCTCTCGCCGGCGTCTTTCCATGTGCGTACGATGGCGGCCGACTCGTCGGTGAAGGCAACCGCCGAAACAAGGCCGTCGAACGGCAGCGCTTCCAATCCCAGCTCAGACAGCATCAAGTCGTTGCATTCGCAGCATTGCACCCGCCCGAACGGAGCGCCGCAACGCGGGCAGGCCCGCCACCAGTCGATGTAGGGCAGGCGCGCCCGGCATTCTTCGCACAGCGCAATACCCGGCGCATCGCAGATGGCGCAGCGCGTCGGCCATAAGGTCTCAGCCACGGCGCCCGCGCCCGCGCGTCCATATAATACGGCTGTTTGCGTGAGTTCCTCTATTGCGCTCATGGGCAGTGAGGGTATGCCCGCGAACTGGCAGATTGATTGCAGATAGCCCGCAATTTCCGGCAGATTCCCGGCAGAAGCATGGCGCCCCAGGTCAGCGGCCATTATTGTCGCGCCTGCAGATTCTGTTCATTTGTTCGACGCGCCCGCCGGTTCTGATACACTAGCTGCAACTTCTTTCGAGTCTGTAGTTGCGGGCTGCAAAAGCCCTAGTCCATGGCAGATGCGGTCAAAAGGATCCACGTAAGCCGCGCCTGGCGCGACGATCACGGCGTATCCTAGAGGTAAGACGCACCCTCCGTTTATATGAGCGGCATCCCGCCGCGACGGGGGAGAGGGTCAAGCGAAAGCGCAGCCCCGGTGCGCGAGTGTGGGGTCGAAAACTAGGTCAGTCGAAAGAAGCCTTTTGTCGTTGGATAGAAAAAGGAAGCTTGCCAATGAAGCAGTTCAAACGCCTTGTCGTCGCTTGCGTTGCCATTGCGGCGCTCGCTGCGGTCGCCGCCCTGTGCGGTTGCTCGTCGAACCAGGGCACCTACACGCTGGAGAAGTCTTCGGCGGTCGTGTCCAAGCCCACCATCAGCACCGATGGCGTCCTTCGCGTCGGCGTCAACTCCGATGACGGCAATGCTCCTTTGGCCGGCACCACCGGCAAGCAGAAGACGGTCGGCATCGATGTCGACATGGCGGCCGCGCTGGCCGACGAGATGGGCCTTTCGCTCGAGATCGTCAACGTCGGCTCGAACGCATCTACGGCGCTTTCCGCCGGCACCGTCGATGTGGTCATGGGCGTCAGCAAGTCGGACACGTCCATTTCCTTCTGGACCTCCGATTCATATCTGCCCACGTCCATCGCGCTGTTCGCGCTTTCCTCGAGCGGGCTTTCTTCCCCGCAGAACGCCGCTTCCACCAAAATCGCCGTGCAGGTGCAGACCAACAGCGCCTGGGCTGTGGCAAATGAATTCGATTCGGCTACCGTCACCAGCACCGATTCGCTGAAGTCTGCCTTCGAGGCTTTGGAATCCGGTCAGGTGCAGTACGTGGCCGCCGATGCGGTTTCCGGCACTTATCTGGCCAACAACAGCGGCATCTCCGTGCAGCCCGTCGCGTTGCTGCAGTCCGCTTCCGGCTACGGTGTCGGCGTGCTTGACGGCAATACGCAGCTGAAGCAGGCCGTTTCCAACGCCGTGTCGAAGATCACCTCTAACGGCATGAGCTCGCTCATCCAGAAGAAGTGGCTCGGCACCACTATCGATCTTTCCGGGCTGAAGGTGCTCGCCACCTCTTCCTCGTCGAGCTCCTCTTCCACGAATTCCAGCTCGTCAACTTCCAGCACTTCCAGCACAACTTCTTCGACGACGAGCACGACGTCGACGACCTCTTCCACCACCGGAACCGGCAGCACTTCGACCACGACTTCGACCAACTAGCCGATCTCGGCTTGATGAAGCTCGCAACGCCCTCGAGGCCTTTACGGCTCGGGGGCGTTTTTCGTGGAGTCAGCAGACCTGGCTTGACTTGAAGCAAGCTCTAAGTGGTTAACTGATTTCGAAATGGCCGAGGTTCGGGCCCCGTATGAAAGGACGGCATCTATGGATAGGCGCGCGCTGAACGACATTCTGCAACGTGTGGCGGCGGGTCAGCTGGACCCTGGCAGCGCATGCGATTCCCTTTCCGATGCGACCTTCGATGACCTAGGTTTCGCCAAGGTGGACACCGGGCGAGCGGCGCGCACGGGTGCCGGCGAGGTCGTATACGGGGCGGGGAAGACCGCCGAGCAGATCGCCAAGATTTGCCGCTCGCTTTACGCCGCAGGACAGCCTTACGTCCTCATTACCAGGCTCGACGAGGAAAAGGCCCGTGAGGTTTCTGAGTTTTTGTCCGCTGCCGACGCCCCATTGCCTTTCGAGTATCGCGAATTGCCGAAACTCGGCCTGTGCGGAAGCATCCCCCAGCCCACGCGCGATAGCTATGTTGCCGTGGCTTGCGCCGGAACCTCGGACCTGTACTGCGCCGAAGAGGCCGCCGTCACTGCCGAGGTGCTTGGTTCGCGCGTCGTTCGACTCTACGACGTTGGCGTCGCGGGCATTCACCGCCTGCTTTCGCATGCGGATGATATCAGGGGCGCCAGCTGCGTCGTCGCCTGCGCCGGCATGGAGGGCGCGCTCGCGTCCGTCGTGGCCGGTATGGCATCGTGCCCAGTTATCGCGGTGCCAACCTCGGTCGGGTACGGCGCCAGTTTCAATGGCCTTGCCGCGCTGCTCGCCATGCTGAATTC
>CAVBPP010000083.1:0-16760 GCA_963597295.1 Paratractidigestivibacter sp.
CGAACGCGAGGACTTGCGTACGAAGTACGCGGCGCCCTCGCGTTCCCGCAAATTCGACGCACCACAGACGCCCTCGCTGACTTTTTGTTTGACCTGGTCGGGCTTTCGTGGCCTATCCAGATTCGGTTTCGCCTTTCGAAAGGTTTCCCATGATCGAAGTTTCTCAGTTGTCGTTTCAGTATAGGGAAGGGGATGCCCCGGTTCTTCGAGGGGTTGACCTGGAAATTCCCGATGGGACGTTCGTGGGCATAACGGGCGCCGCCGGGTGCGGTAAGTCCACGCTCACTTACGCGTTCAACGGCATCATCCCGCATTGCTACCCGGGCGATTTTTACGGCAGCGTGAAAATCGACGGGCTGGACACCTGCGAGGCGTCGCTCACCGACATCAGCCGCCTGGTCGGCAGCGTGTGCCAAGACATCGATTCGCAGATGGTGTCGTCGGTGGTGGAAGACGAGGTGCTGTACGGGCTTGAGAACTTCGGCGTGCCGAAGGACCAGATAGAGGGTCGCGTGACCGAGGCGCTTGAGGCTATGGGCATCGCTGACCTGCGGCATCGCGGCATCGATGAGCTTTCCGGCGGGCAGAAGCAGAAGGTGGCTGTGGCGTCGGTCATCGCGCTGAAGCCGCGCGTGTTGGTGCTTGACGAGCCGACGGCCGAGCTTGACCCGGCATCGTCGCTGGCGGTGTTCGAGCTGCTGGCGCGATATGCGCGCGAAAACGGCACGACCGTCATCGTGGTGGAGCAGAAAATCGCGCTGCTGTCCGAATTCGCTGACATGCTGCTGATCGTCGACGACGGCCAGATTCGTTTCAACGGGGCGCCGGCCGAGGTGCTGGGGCATTCCGACGAGCTGCTGAAGATTGGGGTGAACTGCCCGCGATCGACGTCGCTGGTGAACCGCCTGCGGGCGCGTGGCCTGGCCGAAGGCGCGGCGGTGCGCAATGTGGCGGGCGCCGTCGAGGTGTGCGAACGCGTGCTTGCGGGTGTGGGCGCGGGTGTGGCGAGCGTGGGCGTTGCGGGCGCGGGTGCGGGCGTCCAGCAGAGCGTTGCCGGGAAGGAGGCCTAAACCATGATTGAATTCAAGAACGTTTCCGCTTCCTATGATGGCGAGCTGGCCATTTTGCATGACCTTTCGTTCACGGTGAACGACGGCGATTTCGTCGCGTTCGTCGGCACGAACGGAGCGGGCAAGTCAACCACGATGCGCCTGGTCAACGGGTTGCTGAAGCCGACGGCGGGACAGGTGCTCATCGACGGCGTGCCCACGACCAGCCTGCGCACGAGCGAGCTTGCGGCGAAGGTGGGCTTCTTGTTCCAGAACCCCGACCGGCAGATTTGCTGCAATACGGTGCGCGAGGAGCTGCTGTTTGGCTTCGCTGCGCAAGGACGTGCGGGTGCGGAAGCCGAGGCGGCCGTCGATGCGATGATCGAGCGCTTCGGATTTGACGGCGCAGCTGAGCCGTTCCTGCTGAACAGAGGCACGCGGCAGCTTCTGGCGCTGGCGTCCATCATCGTGCTGGCGCCGCCGGTGGTGGTGCTCGACGAGCCGACGACCGGGTTGGATTTCCGCGAATGCACCAAGGTGATGGACATCATTTCCGAGCTGAACGCGGCGGGCACGACGGTGATCATGGTGTGCCACGACATGGAAGTGGTGGCCGACTATGCAACGCGCGTGATCGCCATGACCGCAGGTCGCGTGGTTGCCGACGGTCCGACGTTCGATGTGCTGCGCAACCGTGACGTGCTGGCGAAGACGCACCTGCTGCCGCCGCAGGTCGTCGACGTGTCGATGCGCCTGACGGCCTCCGGCGCGGTTGCCGCAGGGTCGCCCGTGGCTCGCGCGAATACGCTTGACGATATGGAAGCGGCCTTGGTCGCCGCAGCTGGCAAGGGCGCCGGCGCGGTCGGCGAGGCTGTTGAAGCCACGGCCCCTGCAACCCCAACCTCCTCCAACGGAAAGGAGGCCTAGCGATGAAAGGCTTCCTCGAATACGTCCCCGGCGATAGCTTCCTGCACAAGATGAACCCTGTCGCCAAGTTAATTGCGGCGTTCCTGCTGGTCATCGCTTGTTTCGCCACTAGCAATTTCGTGCTGCTGGCCGTTGTGCTGGCAATCGACGTCTTCCTAGCCGTGCAATGCAATATGGTGAAGCAGACGATCGGGCTGGCGCGCGCGGTTGCCATCTTTTCCGTTCTGCTGGCCGTTATTGCGCTGCTGTTCACCCCGCAGGGCGATGTGTTGGTCGCGCTTCCGTGGGGCTACATCGGCACCGGCAGCGTACTTGCCGCGGTGCTGATTATCGTGCGCCTGGTGGCCTGTGCCGTGCCGCTGTTTTTGGTGTTCTACGTGACCAAGATGAACGATATGGCGAATTCCCTGGTCAAAGTGCTGCACGTGCCGTATAAGTACGCGTTCACGTTCATGTCGACTGTGCATTTCATCCCCGTGTTCATGAACGACATGGCTGGCATCATGGAGGCGCAAACGGCGCGCGGCGTGGAATTCGACGGCGGCCTGGTGAAGAAGATTCGCCTGATGGTGCCCCTGTGCGTGCCGCTGCTGGTGAGTTCGGTGCGCAAGACCAACAGCGCCGCCATCGCCGCCGAGGTGCGCGGCTTCAACCTGCGCACGCGCGAAAGCGGCTACAAGGAATACCCCTTCAGCGCCATCGATGGCGCAGCGATGGCGGTTGCGGTAGTCGTGCTGGTGGCGGCAGTGGTGTTGGCGCTGCTGTAAGGATTTACGGCGCGAAGGGAGATATGCGTCGCCCTTCGCGCTTTTTATTTCGACTTGAACTAACGTTTCGCTCCCACTAAATCTTGTGCCGGTTGAAGGGCGATACCCATATGTTCCTGTTGCCGAATCTCTGTTTGACGAGGAGTTTAGTTGGGATAAAATTAAAAGTTACTAGCCCATATACGCGCAGGTCGTTATTCGGAGGCGTTGCATGTGGGCGAACGCGGCGCTATGCGCGCCAAGCAACCGAACGCGGGAATGCTGAGGGGGTAGCCGATGGGTCGTATGCGAAAGCTTGCAGCCGTGCTGCTGGCCGTGTGCCTCGCGCTGCCCACCAGTACCGTCTATGCAGCTCAAAATTCGCGTTCCACTAGCGAACTTTCCCTGGCACAGACCGTGGCGGCGCTTGTCGATTCCGCTTCGGGCGTGCTTCCCCAAACGCAAACTGCTGGCACCTTGGCGAATGGCAGCGCAGCTAGCAGTGCGGCAAACGGCGACGAAACCACTGCAGGGACTGTCGCCGATTCCCCCGTCAACTCATCGGCCGAGCCTTCAGCCACTCAAGACAGCAAAGCCGAAAAATCAACCGCCAACCAGCAAATTTCCTCGGCGGCAACGCAGGGCGCGGCCATTTCCCTTGCTTCCACCGACTCATCCGATTCCGACGAATACGGCACTGAAATATCCGGCGGCGGCAAGGCCATCATCCACGTGCGCGTGGCCGTCGATGGCCAGTGGATGTACGCCGGCGCCGACGGCAAGCTTTACAGCTCGAAAGACGACGCGGGCTACACGCCCCTCACTTCCACCCATGAGGCGAACCGCGCGGGCGGCGATCGCGTCATTATCGGCCAGGGTCCGCTTGAGCAGGCCCTCGCCAGCGTGGGCTTTTCCGCCAGTGAATTCAAGCGTGCTGACCAGGACGATACCGCCGACTGGGGCAACTGGATTTTCGCCTATACCGACGCCGACGGCTCAACTTTGTATAACGACGTCACCCCGCAGAAACCCTCGGGCTACGGCTGGTATGCCTTCACCAAGGGCTATCAGTGGATTTCCACCAGCGATAAAAGCCTTGACCTTTATTATTTGCCGGCCAACCGCAACGATGGCGCCTTCGACAGGCCCACATCGTTTTTGGCCGAGGGCAGCACTTCGCTTCCCAACAGCCAGCTCATGTCCGACAACGAATTCCATAGCGTGACGTTTTCCGACGATGATCAGCTTATCTACGACGCAGCCGACCTCCCCGACAAGCAATACGTCATCGACAGCACCACCGCCGACCGCCGCCAAGTTACGGTGAAGAAGCCCTCCACCACGGCGAAATGGGTGGTCAGCGGCGCCGACACCAGCGTTGCCGACAACGGCGACGGCACGGTAACCTACACGCTCACGAACATCACCGGCCCGGTCACCTTTACTGCGGCGTCCCGCGAGGCGGGCTCGGTCACCATCGTCTATCAGGCGCAAATGACCAATGACGATCGCGAGAAGCTGGGCAATATCGAAGCCGGCAACCAGGTGATCTGCGAAAACACCACCATCGAGGACGCGGCCACGAAAACCATCAGCGTCAAGCCCGCGGAAAGCGCCGATGGCCACACCGTGCTTTCGCCCGATTCCGACATCGCCGTCACTTACTGGACGCAGCGCACGCACCGCAAGTTCATCTACAGCTTCATAGGTTGGAAGGCTTCCGGATCCGACAAGGTTTACAGCGCGGGCGATCAGCTGAGCCTTGCCGACCTGGACAGCTTGGCCGACGCCAGCGGCACCGTCACCTTCAAGTCGGTATGGCAGGGCGTGGACAGCAACGAAACCAACCCGCACATTCGCTCGGTGAACTTCTACTTGAACCTGAACTGCGAGATTCTGGACGTCACGGGCAGCACGGGTTCGCAGTCGAGCGACAACTTCACCGAGTCCATTTACGCCACGCGCGTTTCGGGCACCGACACCTTCGGTGGCGGCGGTTTCACGCTGCTGGCGTCCGACAGCTCGGACAATGCGTACGAGGTGGATGCGAAAATTCGCAATTCGGCAAGCGCGGGTGGCGGCATTTTCCCGCCTTCTAGCTGGACCAACTATACCGACCCCAACGGCGTTACGCTTGAGAATTTCCCCTCTGACGAGGAAGTTCTTGCGGCGGCGCGTCAATCTTCAAGCGACATCAAGATCGACGGCGAAACCATCGCCAAGGAAAACATCACGTCGGCGAACTTCACCGTGCGCTGGTACGTGGTGAAATACGACGAAACCGACGGCTGGCACATCGACGGTGTGCTGGTGGCCAAAAAGGCGCGCTTGGTGGTGACGAAAACCTTCGAGGGCGAAACCGACGCGAAGGCAGCCTTCACTGCGGCGCACGGTTACGATTCGCTGGACGCGTACAACGCCGACGAGGATTTCCATATCGACGTGACGCACGAGGCCACCGTTGACGGCTCTGCAACCGACGTTACCGATTATCAGCTGCTGCTGGTGTCCGATTCCGACCTGACGCATACCGATTCGACCGATCGGCGCTACGGCTACACCAGTTACGATGCGGCGACCGACACCTACACCTGGGAGATAGAGACGCGCCAGAACCGCGAATACACGGTGAAGGAGCAGAACTATTACCTAGATGCCGATAGTTGGAATAATCTGACCTGGTACGAGGTGCATAATTCCAATTCCAGCTACAACACCGACGGCTGGACGGAATACAACGTGAGCACCGGCGCCAGCGTGAAGGTGCTAGCCGCCGCGTACCCGACCGATGTGCCCTCCACCTCGTGGCAGACGGTCGGCTTCCGCAACGCGTACGTGCACAAGGGAACGCTGGCGGTGTACAAGAACGACTACACCACGGGCGCCGCCATGGGCAACGTGGCCTTTACGGTGCAGCAGACCGATTCCGGCGCAGCCACTACGCTTTACCGGAAGAAAGACCAGACCACCGGCGAATTCACCAACGAATACACTACCGACACCACGGTGATCGATCAGCATCCGGGCCAGTATGTTGCCGTTGACGACGGCAAGGCGCTCACCAACGCAAATGGCGTGTTCTATCTGGCGCTGGCCGCACCTTCGACTTCTGCTGACGTAACGGCAACCTACAAGCTTACCGAGGACAAGTCCACGGTTGAGGGCTACGAATGCCCTGACAGCATCACCTTCACCATGACCTATGAGAGCGGCATCGCCGACGGCAATCTTTCTTGGGAAGGCGGATCGTCCGACGTCAAGTGGGCCAAGACCGGCGAGAACCAATTCATTCTGAACATTTACAACCGCTCAAGCGAGTACACCTCCGTCA
Organism: Paratractidigestivibacter sp.; assembly: GCA_963597295.1. Taxonomy (GTDB): domain Bacteria; phylum Actinomycetota; class Coriobacteriia; order Coriobacteriales; family Eggerthellaceae; genus Senegalimassilia. Next base: position 6,054 of record CAVBPP010000083.1, read on the forward strand.
CAGCAAGCAAGGAATGGGCGTCCGGCACCACCAACGCCAAGCAGGTGACGGTCGAGCTGTGGCGCAGCTACGGCAGCGTGAAGGAGAAAGTGCCCGACACCGGCGCCGACGGCAAGTCCGTGTTGGTGGACGTGAACGGCAACGCCGCCAAGAACGAACAGGTGCTTTCCGCAAGCAATAATTGGACCTTCGCCTGGGGAAACCTGCCGATGTTCATCAACAACCAGCAGGTGACCTATTCGTTGCGCGAAACCTGGATCGGTGACCCGTCAAGTTCGGATTCCGTAGCTTACGACGCCGCCGCCGACGCCGAGGATGGCTATGCTGACTACGCGGTGACCACGGAAGATGCCGTTTATGTTGACGGCAGCGTGCCCGATGTGGCCGGCAGTGTGGCCGCAGGCAGCGACCCGCGCACGCTTTACACGCACACCGCGCCTGTCTGGACGGACGCTGACGGCAATACCACGTATGCCAAAAACGCGCTGCTGATGGTCAACAATGCCGAGGTCAAGGGCGTTATTTCCTTCACCAAGAAGGATCGTGCGGGCTTGGAGGGTAAGCCGCTTGCGGGCGCGAAATTCACCCTGTACTCCGACGCCGACTGCACCAAGGAAATGGAAACGGTCGAGACCGGCGCGAACGGCGTCGTGACCTTCGGCAAGCAGCCGGCCGGCATGTATTACTTCAAGGAAACCGCAGCTCCGGCGGGCTATTCCTTTGACGCTTCCGGCATTTACCAGGCGGTCGTGTCCAACGGCACGCCTGTCATCACCAAGGTGGGAGATGCAACGCAGACCGCCGTCACGTCCATCTACAACACCTTCGGCGCCGGCTTCAACGTGAAGAAGATCGGCGAGGGGGATGTTGCCGCCGCTGTGGGCGTTTCGGGTGCAACGTTCACCCTGACCAAGGAAAACGGCACGGACGACTGGGCGCAGCCGCAAACGCGCACCACCGGCGCGAATGGCTACCTCAGCTTCACGGGCGTCGATCAGGGCACGTACACGCTGACCGAAGTCACGGGCCCTGCGGGCTACGAGGCAGCCGCCGGGGTGACGCTGACGTTCACCGTCGAAACCGATGACGACGGCAAGACCACGTTCAAGTTGGCCGACGAATCCGTCATCGATGAGAGCGGCACTTTCGCCGCCTGGTCCAATGACTCCACCGATTCCAACATCGCTTACACCTTAACGGTGCGCAATACCCAGCTTGCCAGCCTGCCCACCGCGGGCGGTTTGGGCGTTGCGGGCTTTACCGTGGCGGGCGCTTTGCTTATGTGCGGGGCCCTTGTCGCGTGCTGTATTCGCCTTCGCAACCGTCGTCGCTGCGAAGGGGATGATCGCCGTGCCTAGATACTGGTCCGGCGGCCGCCCGCACGGTTGCCATGCGAAGAAGGACAGCCCGTATTCGCATCCGCCCGACGGCGGGCCGGCTGGCGCATTGCCGGCGATTGCCCGCCCGCCAGGCTGACGGCCAATCGGCACCCATCCGGCGCCCCGTCCGGTTGACGCTCGCCTTCGAAGTCGGCGTCCGTCGGCGCCCGGCGATTCGGGCAAATAAGTTCGTATCAAGCGCTTCGCGCGCTAACCCCGCAACGGGAAACACACAAGCGGAAACGCAACAGGAAGGAAGAACATGAGCACAACGATGAAGAAGATGGGGGTGTGGTTGGCGTTGGCGATTGCCCTGATCATGGGCTTTGCCGCTATCTCCACCTCCGCAGTGAAAACGGCTTTTGCGGCCGATACGACGCCTTCGGTCAATGTCACCTACAAGGGAATTCAGTCCGGCGACACGCTGAATGCGTACAAGGTTGTCAGCTTCAGCGGCGACAACAACAACTCCTACGAGTACGACGCCACGTTCGCGGCGTTCCTTACCGCTTCCACCGATGACGGCGGCATGGGCTACACCAGCGCGTCCGACTTCGAGAAGCTCGGATTTGATTCCGACGAAGTGAAGAGCGTGCTGAACAAGTTCCGTAACTACAAAGGCTTCGACAGCCTGACGCCCTCCATCACCCAGACGAGCACGGGCACTTCGGTGAGCGCCGATTTCGCGCCGGGCTATTACCTGGTCGCGCCTGCCACGGGTACCGGCAACAACACCGTTTACAGCGCGTCGTCGCTGTTCGTGCGCTACAACGGCAATAGCGACTTGCTGGTGTACGGCAACGGTACCAAGCTCACTGCCACCGATGGCAAGTACGAGGTGAACGCGAAGAGCCAGAACGGCGCCACCATCGAGAAGAGCATCGCTCGCGCCAACGGCACCTGGGCCACGACGAAGACCGTTGCCATGGGCGAATACGTGCAGTACGGCCTGAAGATCACCCTGCCCGACTATTCCGGCATCGCTTTCGACCTTGATGTGCAGGTTGACGACACGCTCACTAACCTGCAGTTCGTCACTGGCGACGACGCGCATCCGGTGAAGGCCTATGCGGGCACTGACCAGGCTTCCGGCACCGCGTTCGACGGCGTGACCGTGACGGCTGGCGAGTACGACGCCACCACGCACACGCAGAAGCTCAACTTCAAGATCGATTACAGCAGCCTTAAGGGCACGGGTGAGAAGACGCTCATGATTTCCTACTGGGCGCTGCCCACCACCGACATGGTCGCTACGGGCGCCATGAACGGCACGAACTCCGCCAAGCTGTCCTACAAGACCACGAGCGACGACGATTCCAGGTACGCCACCGCCGCTTCCAGCACGACGGTTTACACGTACGGCATGAAGCTCACGAAGTTCGGCTCGCTTTCCAACACGACGCTTTCGGGTGCCGAATTCGAGCTGTACGCCGATGCCACCACCACGCAGCCGATGCGTTTCGTTCCCGTTTACAAGACGGGTTCGACCAGCGAGGTTGCTTACTACCGCTACACCACCACCAACGAGGCCGGCTCGACCACGACGCTCGCGGTCAACGATGAGGGCACGTTCGAGGTTCGCGGCATCGACGGCACCAGCAGCAAGCCCATTTACGTCAAGGAAACCAAGACGCCCCAGGGCTACGCCGCCCCGTCCGGCCGTTTCATCGCGACGCTGAATTCGGCGACCGATGCCGACACCGGTGAGCACAATGGCAAGTTGACCGACGGCACCTTCGCCGCGGAAAACACTGCTGATTCTGCGTTGGCCAAGAGCGCTTCGGTCGATGCTGACAATCAGTGGCAGCTTGATGTGCAGCTGAACAACGCCAACACCAACGCGCTGCCCACCACGGGCGGCATGGGTACCGTGATCTTCACGGTCGCCGGCATCGCGCTGATGCTTGCCGCTGCCGGTGCGTTCGTGGTGCTGCGTCGTCGCCGTCAGCAGTAAGGACGCGCAAGCGTGCCCGCCGCCGCGATGTCTAAGCAGGGGAACAAGCCCAAGCGCAGTGCGTTGCCGAATGTGGCCATCGCTCTGGTGTTCCTGCTGGGGCTGGGAATTCTGCTGTATCCGACGGTTTCGAATCTGTACAACCAGTGGCGTCAAGACCAGCTGGTGAGCGATTACGAAACCGCAGTGCAGCAGATGGCCCCGGAAGACAACGCGGCGGCGAAGGAGGCGGCGCGTGCGTACAATGCGGCGCTGAACCCGACGTTTTCCAATGCGTTTTCAGGGGAGACGGTGCCTTCCTCCGACGAGTACTGGCAGCTGCTCAACGTTGCCGGCAACGGGGTGATGGGCTATATCGAAATCCCCAAGATTCAGGTGCGCCTTCCCATTTACCACGGCACGAGCGAATCCGCGCTGGAGCACGGTGTGGGGCATCTGTACGGAACGTCGCTTCCCGTCGGCGGCGTGGGCACGCATTGCGTGCTGTCGGGGCATCGCGGACTGCCTTCCGCGTTGCTGTTCACCGACCTGGATCAGCTGACGGAAGGCGATCGCTTCGGCCTGCATGTGCTGGGCGATACGCTGGCATACGAGGTTGACGAGATCTCGGTGGTCGACCCTACCGACGTTTCAAGCTTGGTGCCGCAGGTGAATGGCGATTACGTGACGCTTGTCACCTGCACGCCCTACGGCGTGAACACGCAGCGGCTGCTCGTGCGCGCGCATCGAGTTGATTCGATGGGCGATGCGGGCGAAGTGACGGCTGCAGGCCAGGTGGAGCGCGCATTCGGCTGGTGGCGCGAACTTGCGCTGGCGGCCATAGCCGTGGCGGCGTTGGTTGTTGCCGTGGTTGCAAGAAGAAGAAAACGAGCGAACGAAAGGAGGCGCGAAGATGAAGTGCGATCTGCGTGATGCGCGTGCTGGCGCAGCTGCGGCTGGCGTTGGCGCTGATATGGCTTCGGCTGCTGCCGACGTGTTCGGTGCCGCTGCTCGCGTGGCGACGGCCGGCGTTGGCGCTGCTCGCGTGGCGACGGCCGGCGTTTCGGCTGCTGATAGTGCAGCTTGCGTGGCCGCGGCCGGCGCGAACGTAGCGCGGCCGCAAGCGTGCGATGCCGCTAAATCCTTCCTGGCGGCAATCTTCGCGCTTGTCCTTTCGTGCTTGATCGCCGTTGCGTCTGCTGCGGCCACTCCGGCTCGCGCGCATGCGGGAACGGCGCCCGACCTAACGCGTAGCTGCTCTCTTTCTGCAGAGTGTTTAGTGTCGGGCAAGGCGGTCTCCGGCTTGCAGCTTTCGCTCTACCGCGTCGCAACATTCAACGACGATGATAGTTTCACCTTGACCAGCGACTTTGCCGCAAGCGATGTGGGGATCGCCGACATATCGAAGGCGAGTGAGTGGGCCGATGCGGCCATGAAGCTGGATACATTTGCGCGCAAGGGCGGCCTGGAGCCGCAGGCGCAGGCGACGACGTCATCCGCCGGCGTGGTGTCGTTTTCGGGCTTAGAGCCCGGTCTGTACCTGGTGGCCCGAGCAACGGGCTACGTTGGCGACACCCCCTACTCCAATGCGGCCACCCTGGTTTCCCTACCTGGCGAAACGTCGACCGGCGGCGCGTGGAACTACCACATGGCCATTGAGCCGAAATTCGAGCAAGGCGAACTGAGCGACACCGACGCAGGCAACGCCTCAACGGGTAGTACATCCTCGCTCGCAAGTACGTCCGACCAAGTTCCCACAGCGGCAACCCTCGCAGTGGCCGCCCTGGCAGCAGCTTGCGTGGCCCTCGCAGCCACCCGCCGCCGCGCGTAAAATGCGTGTCGCGCTTCGCGCTCTCTAATGCAGATTAGCTTTCGCGCAACCTTACGAAATCTTGCTACATGGCTCGTCGTTTCTGCAAAGTTTTCATGGGCGCGAGCGAAAGCTCAGCCTGCGATAAAGGTTCCGTTAGGCGGCGTATTCTAAGCGCCCGATTCTAATCAACGGAATCATCTCGTCTGCTAAAGAAGGGTAATGGCGGCCTTGTCGCCGCATGTTTCGCCTTGTCATGGCATGATTTTTCTGAGTTCCACCCAAGAGATGCATCTGCCGCTATCGCATGTTATACTGATTATACCAACGTATAACTTACCATAGGAGGCGCCATGACTACCGCAACCATTCGCGCATGGGGGAATAGCAAAGGGCTTATCATTCCTAAGCAAATTTGCGACAAGCTCGGTCTTTCGGCTGGCGATGAGGTTTCCATCACGCCTAACGAAAAGCGTTCGACGATTGAAATCGCTCCTATGAAAAGGAAGTTCGCACGTAAGGAAAAGCTCACTTCCGAAGAGGTTTTTTCTGGCTGGGCCGGAACGTATTCGCTCCCGACGGACCTTCGCGGCGATTCGGCGGTCGGTGATGAAGCCGGTTGGGGCAACTCCGTCGGCAAGGAGATGTGGTAGATGATCTGCGAACAGGGCGAAATCCTCTATATAGACTTCGAACCTCACGTGGGTCATGAGCCTGCGAAATATCGCCCAGCTATTGTGCTGAGCTCGGATAGATTCAACCTGGCATCATCCATGACGGTGGTAGCGCCAATCACGTCAACGAATAATGGGTACCCCATGCACGCGCCAATAGACTGCGAGGAAATTTCTGGATACGCCTGCGTAGAGCAGATGCGACCCCTAGACCTAAGCGCCCGAAAAACCAAACATATAGCCTTCGCTAACGTAGACCAAATGAATCACCTGTTATCGCTGGTCGGCGCCGTGTTTGACATTTAGTTGGCGAAAATATTGGCGGGATCCGTACGCTGCTAGTTATGGGGCGAGCGGCGCCGACCGAAAGGTTCGCGTCGAATGAGTCGTCATTTGCTCTTTGATGAAGGGATATCTGCTTGGCTTTTGTACCAGGTGGTCTCTGGCAGGTTCGTTTTTGTTCCGTTGATGACGAGTTTGGTACCGTCGCTTGAAATCGAGCTCGTTACCGTGCTGTTGCTGCTGTTGGATTTGGAAAACTTATAGCTGCCGTCATCCCTGCTGACTTTCCCACTGCAGTAGTTTGTATGCCAGCTGCTATCAGATCCGGAACGGTAATCGACCGTGTAAGTGTTGTTTTTGATATTCAATCGGTAATATATTCCTAGATAGTCTGACTTGGCGTACCAGGTCGAGCTTGGAGCCTGATTGCTTGCCGATACTGCAGTGCCGATACCGAATACGATGAAGAAGATACAAAATGGAATAAGTATCACGGCGGCGGCTAAGACGGCGGTTTTCTTTTTCTGATTTTGAACGCTGTCGCCGAAAAGCTTCGAACTGGTTTGTTTGGTTTTCGAGAATGCGCTAGCTCTCGTTTGGGCGTCGCAGCGAATTTCGGGTTGAACTTCTTCAAGGGTTGACTGCGGAACGGGCGAACCGCAATTGGAGCAAAACGACGCGTTCTCACGAAGTTTGGTCCCGCACTTGATGCAGAAAGCCATGGTGAAACCCTCCCGTTATCCGATACGCACGGTTGACCCTGCTCAGCTCATACAGCTTGTGGCTTGACTCTAGAGTCAAGCATTGCTACCAAAGAACAAGGTAGCAATGCCGTTTCTATTCAATGACTGATCTGGGTTGGGTTGGGCAAAAAGCTTGACGCGGCGACGGTTCGCTGGGCTAACCAGGGTGATAAATTGACGTGGATCCTACATCCTAATGTCCGGAATATGGGTCCATATCATCTGCCTTGACGGCTCGCACTGGTTCTTGTGATTTTAAGATTGCATCACTAAATTGCTAGCTGAGTCTACGCTGGCGAACTCGGGCGTTATTCGCCCGCATCCTTCTTTTTCATGAGTAAGCCTCCTTCAGGTTTGTTTTCGGGGACGAAAGGCGTCCTGCTGTTTTATGGCGATGCTGAGGAAGTGATTGCGGGGCGGGTTGCGGGATTGGACCTTCGCGAGCATCCCATTAATCGCAAGCAGTTGAGTGCGGCGAAACATCGTAAGATAAAAGAGAAAATTCAAGCGCGTACGGCAACCCGTGAGGAGTATGAGCTGTTCGAGTGGGATAAAAGGTTGAAAGCGCGTCGTGCCTTGGGAACTCAGATTTTTTGGGATCAGGAACGTATTCGACTTGAATCTGGGGAGAAAGGTACGCGTAACTGGACTTTGGAGCAACGTGCCGCAATTCTGTCTAATAAAAAACCGAAATATGAGGGCAAAACCATGCAGGCCCATCATGCGTTCAGCGTATTGAGGTACCCACATCTTGCCAATAAAGGTGAGGTAATATACCCCGCAACAATATACGAGCACCTTCACGGATGGCATGGAGGCTCGTATCGCAAAAGCGAGCCGGGGAAGCGCATTCGTCCCATTAATTTGTTTTAAGGAGGAACCCTATGAGTGATTTGTGGTTTGGGATTAAATTGACGTCTCAGGAAGTACCAGCTAAGGCATTTATGCTGATCAAAAAAGCGACAGGGGTTCCGCCGACCGTTGTTAAGAAGTCGATCCAGGATGATGAGTGTTTTTACATTTGCGATTTCGGGGACACGGATGGTCTCAGCACGATCAACCATTTGAACGAGGGCTTGCGCGCAATTGGGCTTGAAACCAAGCTGTATGAGCATGGGGTCGAGAAGGATGAGGCGTTTTTCAGTAGCATCGAGAAGCTTCATCGCGAAATCGAGGAAGAGGTTGAAGCTTATCCGGATTAAGCGACCGGGTGGGGCTGAGGTCTTGTGGCGTTGCGAGAATTTGAAAAGGGCCGGTGATCCGGCCCTTTTGTGTGCGTTGGGTTTTGAAAGCTCGAAGCGGACCTAGATTGCCCCGAGTTTTTCCGGGTTGCCGGTTTCGGGGTCGTCTTGGCCTAGGAGTTCTTGGTAGTAGCGCAGGTCGTCGTCGGTGAAGACGTCGAAGATCACGTGCATGGGCTCGGCGCTTGCGGTGCCGCTGCCATCGACCGCCGCTCCGCCAGCCGCGCTTGCAGTCGTCCCGTCGGCCGCCGCCGCAGCCGTTTCAGCTTCGTGTGCGTCCAGCCAGCCCTGCACCGCCTGCACGGCAATGCGGGCGCCCTCTGCTTGGGGGAACCCGAACACGCCGGTTGAAATGCAGCAGAACGCCACCGACTTCATGCCTGCTTCCGCGGCCGCATCCAAGCAGCTTACGTAGCACTGTGCCAGCTGCTTGCGCTGGTCAACCGTCGGAGCTTCCTTGCACATGGGGCCCACGGTGTGAATGACGTGCTTGGCCGGCAGGTTGTACGCGCGCGTCACCTTCGCGCGGCCGACCGGCTCCTCGTAGCCCTGCTCGCGCATGATGAAGGCGCATTCCAGACGTAGTTGCACGCCGGCGAACGTGTGAATCGCATTGTCGATGCACTCATGTCCCGGAATCCAACAACCCAGAAGCGCCGAGTTCGCCGCATTCACGATGCCGTCGCATTCGATCGCGCAGATATCGCCCTTCCAAATGCTGATGCGCCCGTCGCCGGTGGTGCGGGGGAAGTCGGCAGCCGAAACGATGCCCTTCTCGGCGACCATCAGCTTTAGCACGCGATCCTGCACGGTCAGGAATTCCTCGGGCGCGATGATTGGCTCGCGCGTGTTCACCAGCGCGCGGAATTGGTTCCACTGCTCCATGAACTCCTGCGGCGTGGCGGCGGGCTGCACGCGTTCGGCGCCGGCTTTCCGTTCGTCGGAAAGCCAGTTGATCAGGTATGACAGGTCGTTCAACAGTTGGTCTAGGCGGCTCATGGGCTCCTCGCGTTTCGTCGTCGTGTGCGCGGCTTGTGAACGCGGGCTTTCGGCGTTGGTTGCAGGCTTGCGCCGGCGGTTCGTCTTGCTGGCGGAGGGCTGTTTGCCGAAGTCGTTTGCCGGCGTCATTGGCCGATGCGGCCGGCTCCGTCACAATTCCCTCGCGTTCGTTCACTTGCGCAACATGTTCGTCGTATATATTGGTAGCGTTGCTGATGATAACGCACAACTCGGGGGAGCATAACCCCATGCAATCGGCGGGGTACACCAAAAAGTGTAATTGCGTGACGCGATGGTGACGATGCCGCGCAGCCGGTCCGTCCGCGCCCGTTGCGTGATATTGTCATCGTAGTCAAGAAATAACGCGGCCCGGCGAAGGCTGGTTCCGCGAAGGAAATGGTCGAAAAGCCGAAGGAGCATCGACATGACGGATCAGAACAACAACTTCGACGCGGCGAATCAGCCGACGGCTCCGCAGCCGCCGCAGCAGCCCGCCTACCAGGCGACGCAGCCGCAGCCTGCGGTGCATCAGACGTACCAGGCCGCGCAGCCGCAGGATGCCTATCAGGCGCCCGGCTATCAGCAGCAGGCCTACCAGCAGACCAACTATCAGGCTCCGGTTAACCCCGCGCAAGCTGGCAATCAGAAGAAGAAGTCGAACGGGTCGCTTAAGACCTTCGGCCTCGCCTTCGCCGGCGCGGCCGTCGCGTGTGTCGTGGCCTTTGGCGGGTATTCGCTGATCAACGGCGCTACCAAGTCGGGCAACGGGAACACCGTTACGCTGGGCGCTTCGAGCAATACCCAGATCACCGCACAGGACACCGACAGCAGCCTGGCCGAGGCCGTGGCCAGCAAGGCGCTTCCTTCCGTGGCCGCCATCGACGTGTACACGGCAAGCTCCTCGACGTCGAGCCTGTACAGCTACGGTTACGGCTCGGGTTCCAGCTCTGATTCCAGCACGCTTACCGAAAGCTCGCTCGGCAGCGGCGTCGTGCTTTCCGAGGACGGCTACGTCATCACGAACAACCACGTTATCGAAGATGCCGACGCGCTGAAGGTCACCGTCAACGGTGAGGAGTACGACGCGGATATCGTCGGCACCGATGCCAGCAGCGACATTGCCGTGGTGAAGCTGCGCAATGCCAGCGGCCTTACCCCCATCGAGCTCGCCGATTCCGACGAGCTGACCATCGGCCAGTGGGTTATGTCCATCGGCAGCCCGTTCGGCCTTGAGCAGTCCGTCGCAACGGGCATCGTGTCGGCCACCAGCCGCTCGCAGATTGTCAGCAATTCCTCCAGCTCCAACAGTGGAAGCGGCAACGGTTACGGCTATGGTTACGGTAACGGCGGCAGCTCCAGCTCCAGTTCCTCGTCAAGCTATTCCATTTACCCGAACCTCATTCAGACCGACGCGGCCATCAACCCCGGCAACTCCGGCGGCGCGCTGGTTGACAAGAACGGCAAGCTCATCGGCATCAACACGCTGATCGAGTCCTACTCCGGCAACTATTCCGGCGTCGGCTTCGCCATCCCGGTGAACTACGCCGTCAACATCGCGCAGCAGATCATCGAAGGCAAAACGCCCACGCACGCACAGCTTGGCGTGACGCTTTCGACCATCAATTCGCAGACGGCCAAGCGCTATG
>CAVBPP010000084.1:0-4583 GCA_963597295.1 Paratractidigestivibacter sp.
GTCTTGATGCATGGTGGCGAACCCGATGAATTCCGGGTGCTTGGCGCATTCGGCCGCAATGGAGTCGTTGATGACCGGTGCCGAATGCGGCGTGGTGGCAACCGAATGCACGATGAAATGCGTGATGGGGCAGCGTTCCTTCGCGGCGAGCAGGCCCTCAGCCGTTCCATCTCCGAACATCTCGATGTTGTAGAACTTGCCGATGGCCTCAACGGCTCGCGAGGCAATCTTCGGAGTGTAAATATGGGCATGCGCGTCGATAACGGCCATGATGCTTCCTTTCGTGTGACGCTTGCGATTGTAGAACAAGCGCGCGCTCTGCCGCCGCCAGTGCGCCCGCAACTTGCAAGAATTTCGCGAACGACCCCGCAACCTTTTGCCCGTCGTCGCACCTTCCGCGCCTGTTGCGACCTGGCGTGCGCGTTCTACCAACATCGCGTTCCCTGCGCCCATCGCATGCCCTCCTGCAGCCTTGCAGCCTCACTTCGCCATAGCGTAGAAATGCGCAAACGCGCGAAAAATCGTATCGAATGCCGTCGCGAACGCCGCAAATCTTTACGCAAACGCAAAATTAACGTTTGAGTTGGGTTAAACCTGACCGTTTCATGTTGCGCAACGGCTTACACGTGCTATATGGTTTTCTATATATACGCGCTAAAGGTTAATGCGCATCTGCGGCTGATCGTCGCAACTCACATTTGCATACGCCTTGGCGCCGCTCGGCGACTTGGCTGTTTGCGGGCCGCGTTTGGGCAAATGATCGAAAACGGGAGGAGGCATCATGGCAACGCAACTGATTTCGTGTGGACGGCACGGGATGGTTTACCGCTGCGATGATGACTTGTCCGCGCCGGTCGACGCCTTGGTGCGCGTTGCCCCTGCTCAGCTGCAGGCGAAGCTTCTTTTGCGCACCGATCTTTGGTGCCTGAAGGTACTTCGTTCGAGCGCGCGGCATATCGCCTATCTTGAACAGATGTTTTCGCGGATAGACGCCGAACCGGTCATGCCGTCCGTGATCGGGTTTTGGCGTGTTGAATCCGAAAACGGCGAGGCAGATGGCGCGGGCGACGTTAGCCGAGATGCCGATGCTTCGCCTACCGCAACTGAAGCCTGTGGCGTCGCGAACGCTGCGGCTGACACGGAAAGCGCAGATCGCGAAGCTGTTCTGGTCATGGCGGCCGACTGGGTAGAAGGCCCTTCGCTCGCCGATTACCTAGCGCAGATGACTGGTCTTCTGGATGAGGGCGAGGCAGCGGCAGAAACTGCGGCAGCCAGCGCCGTGGCGGCTTTGGCTGCGCTGGCGAAGGCCATCTCGTCGATGCAAAGCTGCGGGACCCCGTTCGTTCATGGCGACATCAAGCCGGCAAACGTGATAGTGGTTTCGGCTTCGGGTGCTATGGAAGGCGAATGTGCAGGTCGCAAGGCTGAATCATCTGCGACAGCAAACGTAGCGCCCCCTCAAGCGTCCGCGGCGCGCCCGAACGCCTTGCGTGTTGCGCTCGTCGACTTCGACACTGTGTCGCTGCTGAGTTTCCCCCGCGGTTTCTCGCTTCCGGCGACGCGAGGCTTTTCGGCGCCGGAATGCATGCAGCCGGGTCTCGCGAGCGCTGCTGGCGAAACGGCGCCCGGTGCCGCAGCTCCAACCGCTTCCGCTTCCGCAGCCGCAGCCAATCCTGCGCCCGCCCCCTCAAGCGCCGGCAACCTAGCCGCCTCGACCCAGCTCGCCACCCTAACCCCAGCCGCCGACATTTACTCGTTTGGCGCCTGCGTGCAGGCGACCCTAGCGGCTCTGGCGACCCGTCCATCGCCCGATGCCCCCTGGGTCAAGCAGTTGGAAACCCTCGCAAGCGCCTGTATGGTGCCCGATCCGGAAAAGCGTCCGTCGGCCATAGAAGCCGAACAGGCCGTTCGCCGAATCGAAGACCAATTTAGTGAAATATTAGTTACCCCCCCGAAACGTAAGAGCCGAAAAGTGCTAACCTGCAAATCAGGTGTGGCTTACTTCGTTTCACTGGCAAGAGAGTGCATACGAACCGATGAGAAAGATCTTCAAACATATAGAAACCCCGGCGCGCAAAGAGGGCGCCGGCTGGTATACCGCTATGTTCTTCTTCCTGGAACATGCCCGGTTGCTGTCCGCCGGAGCGGTTAACCACAAGGCGCTCTATGCGCGCCTGAGCGAACGAGGCAACCTGATCAACCACGAAAATCCGCGTGTGCGTAAGTCAACGGCAGCCACGCTTTCCCGAACCATTCACTCGTTGCGTTATGCAACCGATATCAGGGCATCGTTCGAACAGGACAACGCCGTGTTCGACAACGCCGCTACTTGGCTCTATGGTCAGTTGGCCCCGTATTTCAGCGAATCTGACGAACTTGTGTCGCATATGGCCAACGTGGTGTGGGCCGACGTGATTGCCGGCTTGGAAAACGAGCAGCGTGGCGGACGCGACGTTGACCTCATTCGCGTTTCAAGCGAGATGAGCCTGCTGAAGTCGTGGGCTGGCCTTTCATGCTTGGACGACCGAGCACGTTTTGTGCTGGTGACCTCGTCGATGATGCGCATCATGGCATTCGGCAGCCTGGATGCCAAGCAGGTTCATCAGCTGGCCGACGAAACCGTGCTCGATCCGACGCCGACCGGTACGCTCGACCACCGCGACTCGGGCGTGGCGTGCCTTATACGGTCGAACGGCGACGCAACGAATAGCGTTTCCGGAATTTGGGCGCTCATTCCCGCGAAAACCTATGTTGTGGGCAGGTACGCTGACAGCGACATCTTCGACCCGAATCCGCATATTTCGCGCAGACATTGCCTGCTCACCTGCAAAAATAACATCTGGTATGTAAAAAACGAATCGAAAAGCCAAGTCGTTCGCATCATAGACGAGAAAGGTTCGCTGCTAGACAGCATCGCAGCTGGTGCAAACGACAAAATGGTGAAGATCCTCCCGGGCCAGGGGCTCGAATTCGAGGGCGCCTCGCGCTATTGGTTCTTGGGCATGGATTCGACCGGCTTAAATATGGTTGGAAAGAGGGGTTAGGGTATCAATGGGTTCGCTGCATTGCAAGATACGGAAGAACGGTGGGTCGAAGGAGCTGCACGTAAGCGCAGGTCGAGAGGCGACTTTGAATGAAGCTCTACACAACAAGCTGCAGCAAGGCCGTCCGTCTACATTGCTGGGCTACGGCACGTCGATGTCGTCCGGCGCGCAGATCACGTTCGACATAACGCGCATGGAAACGCTGTCGACGTTCCTGAAGCGCGGCGTGACCGGCGATCAGCTGCGTTTCGTGATGGGCCAGGTCAAAAAGCTCATTGACGATTGCGTCTCCGCCGGGCTTCCTCTGATGAACTTGATACTCGACGACAAATACGTGTTCAACGATTCTTGGAAGGAACGCGTCGCATTCGTCTACGTGCCTCTGTCGGGAATTCAGCCCGACATCAAGCTCATGCGCAATTTTTTCGCGAACCTGCTGAAGAAGGCCAAACCCGCGGATGATGACGCGAAAGCCCTGTTGGACGCCTACAACGCTTTCTTTACGGAAAACGCCGCCTTCAACCCAACGGCGTATGCGAAGAACTTGGGCCTGATTTTGGTGAAGAACGGCGCGAGCCCTTCCATTCTGAAACGATCCGAGGCGGGCAACGATCGCGCGACAAATCCAATCGAAGGCGAGGACGGCGATTCCGCGGACCGTTGCGGCAAGCCGGCGCAGGGACCGGGCACGACGGTGCTCGACGAGGGCCAGTTCGATGGTCCGGAGGCCGTTTCGCCTGAGCAGTTGCCCGTTGCGGCTGCGGATTCGGCTGCATCGAGCGTAGCGGCGCAGGTTCCGATGTCTGCCTCGGTGGGTCATGGCGCTGTGGAGCCTGAGGCTGCGCGGACGTCCGCTGTCGATAAAGAACCCGTTGTTGAACAGGATATTTCCTTGAAGGGCAAGCATTCGATCGGCAACGTTATCGCTTCGATTGCGAAACATGCGGCTTCGAATTCGAAAGCGACTGGCGAAGCCGATTTGGCTGCCGGTGATGATTCCGAGCCTGAAGGACAACAGGGGCGTTTGTCCGATTTGAATTCTCGCGTGAATTGCGCAGCTGACGATAACGATACGACCGTGCTGGGCGCTTCCTCTGCAGCTGAGGCAGAGGATGCTTCCGACGCGGCGCCGGATGCCGATTCTCAGCCCGAGGCCGACGACACGGACACGACCTTGCTGGGAAAGAGCCCCTTTGAGGAACCGGTTGTTGAAGACGACGCGTCTGACGTGGGCGCAGATGCTGCTGGAAAGACGGAAGTTGCCGATGGTGCGGACGTTGCCGACGAAGCTGATGCCGCGAGCGATCATGCGGCTGAGAGTGCCGAAGCCGACGGGGTCGATGGGCCTGAGGGGCCTGCGGATGGCGACGCTGCAAAGGGCGTCGAGCCTGATGAGGAACCTGGTGAGGGCGTCGAGCCTGATGCGGGAGCCTCTGTCGCGGAAGCCGCCGACGATGCTTCGGACGAAGCCACCGATGAAACCCCCGATGAAACCACCGATGCGGCCGCCGGTACGATCGTTCTCGACGAAGAGTCTGC
>CAVBPP010000085.1:0-6042 GCA_963597295.1 Paratractidigestivibacter sp.
AGCTCCGACTGCTTTGTGGAGCGCGAAGCGTGGCACTTTTTGCTGGCAAGAAAGTGGATGGGGCCAGCTTGCATTTGCTTGACTATTGGTAAGTTGGTGACGCTGCTTCGCAGGGGTCTAATGCTGTGCGAGCTCTCGCTTGCACCCACGAATATGAGTGCTGAGATGGCAAGACTTACTGCAAGATTCGTGGGCATGAGTGAAAGCTCATGCCGCAATAGGGAGCCCGAAGGGCGACACTGCATTTCGCGCTCTTGCGACCTGCATCTTCTTTTCTCCCGGAGGTTTTCTCTCGTGTGCATTCGGCGGCGCATTGTCATTTATACTGATGGCAAGACATATTTCGACCCTGCTGAATCAGCGTTTCAGCAGGTGATTCTTTGCAATTGGAAAGGTTGGTGCTTGCATGCCCGACAAAACTTACCGCGCGGTGTTCTTCGATTTGGACGGCACGCTGCTGCCCATGGACATCGACGCGTTCATGAGCGATTATTTTCGTTCGCTCGGCGCGTTCGTCGCACGCTTCGGCGTTGCGACTGACGATTTCATGACGGGCATGAAGGCCGGCATCATGGGCATGGTGCAAAACGATTCCGGCCAGCCCAACGCGACGGCGTTCTGGCCGGCGTTTTTCAGTTGCGTGCAAACTCCCACGTCGACGGGCGCTTCGCAAGAGGAATTGAGCGCCGCCATCGATGACTTCTACGAAAACGATTTCGGCAAGCTCGGCGCGAACGTGAAGCCGAACCCGGCTGTTGCGCGCGCGGTGAACACCCTCGCGGAAAAGGGCTACCCGCTGGTGCTGGCGACCATGCCCATGTTCCCTCGTCGCGCCGTTGAGTGGCGGTTGACCTGGGCCGGTGTTGACCCTGCGGTGTTCAGCCGCATCACCACCTACCAGAATTCCACGGCGGTGAAGCCCAAGCCGAACTACTATGCGGAAAACCTGGCCGCAGCGGGCTTGGCCGGCGAAGAGGTGCTGATGGTGGGCAATAACACCAAGGAAGACCTGGCCGCCTGCAAACTTGGCTGCGATGGCTATTTGGTCACCGATTTCCTGCTTGACCCGGAAGGTTTCGATATTTCCACCGTGAAGTCGGGCACGTTCGAAGAGTTCGCGGCTTGGGTTGATGCGCTTCCGAACTGCGAAAACCCCGCAACGCAAATTTCCGACGCCGTGGTGTCGGCCGATGCGCGCGGTGCGGTGCTGGAGGCTTGCGGCATCAGCGACGGAGCGGCCGGCGGCAACAAGACGCTTGAGGAAGCGGGGAAGTCCGGCGGCGCGAATTTCAAGATAAACGGGATGGAGTAACCTATGGCGCTTTTTGATTGCACCTGCGACGCTACCTGCGGAAACGCGCGCGCACTTACGTACGAGACGGCGCACGGCAACTTTCAGACGCCCATGTTCATGCCGGTGGGCACGTCTGCCACAGTAAAGGGCATCACGGTTGATCAGCTGCATGCCCTGAACAGCCAGGTCGTGCTTTCCAATACGTATCACCTTTCCATGCGTCCGGGCGCAGAACTCGTCGAAGAGGCCGGTGGCGTGCACAAGTTCATGAACTACGATGGGCCCATGCTCACCGATTCGGGCGGCTTCCAGGTGTTTTCGCTGGCCGACACGTTGAAGCTGGACGCCGACGGCCTGACGTTCCGCAGCATTTATGACGGAAGCTACGTTCGCTGGACGCCCGAGATCAACATGCATATTCAGGAGCAGATCGGCGCCGATATTGCCATGCAGCTGGACCAGTGCACGCCGTACCCGGCCGAGCGCAGCTTCGTGGCCAATGCGGTGGATCTTTCCGCCAACTGGGCGAAGCGTTGCTTGGCGGCGCACAAACGCCCCGATCAGACGCTGTTCGGCATTGTGCAGGGCGGTATGGAGCTTGACTTGCGTTTGGAGAGCATCCGCCGTCTGCGCGAGATCGAGGACGAAAGCTTGGCTGCCGGCGGGCGCCGCTTCGGTGGCTTCGGCATCGGCGGCTATTCGGTTGGCGAAGACCATGAGACCATGTTCGCCACGTTGGGCCAGGTCGCACGCACGTTGCCGGAGGATCGTCCGCGCTACCTGATGGGCGTCGGCAACCCGACCACGCTGGTGCGAGCGGTTCGCGAGGGCGTCGACATGTTCGATTGCGTGCTGCCCACCCGCACGGCGCGTATGGGCACTGCGTTTTCCAGCTCGGGCCGCATGAACATGCGAAACGCCAAGTACACGCACGATTTCACGCCGCTTGACCCGCAGTGCACGTGCCCGACCTGCCAAAACTATACGCGCGCCTACCTTCGACACCTGGTGAAGCAGAACGAAATGCTCGGCGCCATCTTGCTTTCGGTGCACAATCTGCACTTCCTGATAGATCTGATGCGCCGTGCCCGCGAGGCCGTGCTCGCCGGTGAATACGAGCAGTTCTACCAAGACTGGATGAACAGCCCCGCCGCCAAGGATTACTAGGAGAACGGTATTGCCCTTCGGGTTCTCTGCTTTCGGGCGAGCTTTCGCTCGATCCCGCGTAATTGGGGTGCGGGCTTCCTCGTGAACGCAGAGGCATTCGGCAGCTGCCTGTAGGCGCGAGCGAAAGCTCGTGCGAAAACGGCCCTAGGGCACTTGCGCACGAAAGCGTGCGCATGACGATTGGAGAAACATGAGCGACCGGGAAACGCTTACTGAGAATATTGCCGCTGATCAGGATGCTGCGGCGGCGCTTGCCGCCGGTACGGCCGAACCGGGCGAGTTGGGGGCGCTTGCATATCATTTATACGATACGAACCCCGAGCTCACCGAGGAAGAGGCCTTCGAGGCGTTCTGCGAATGGGTGGCTGGGCGCGGCATAGAACTGTGGCCCCATCAGGAGGAAGCGCTCATGTCGCTGATGGTGGGCGACCACGTTATTCTGGGCACGCCGACGGGCAGCGGCAAAAGCCTGGTGGCTCTGGGCATGCACTTCATGGCCATGTGCTTCGGTGAAACTTCGTACTACACGGCGCCGATTAAAGCCCTGGTCAGCGAAAAGTTCTTCAGCTTGGTGAAGTTGCTTGGCCGCGATAACGTGGGCATGATCACGGGCGACGTGCATATCAACACCACGGCCCCCGTGATCTGCTGCACGCAGGAGATTTTGGCGAACTTGGCGCTTCGCGAAGGGCCCGACGCGCTGGTGCATTCGGTGGCCTGCGACGAATTCCATTTCTTTGCCGACAACGACCGCGGTTGGGCCTGGCAGGTGCCGCTGCTCACGCTTCCGAAGACGCAGTTTTTGCTGATGAGCGCTACGCTCGGCGACGTTTCGCAAATCGCCGGCGTGCTTGAGCGCCAGACCACGCGCGACGTTTCGCGCATCACCGACGCCGCGCGCCCGGTGCCGCTTGCCTACGAGTATTCGCTCACGCCCTTGGAAGGCACCGTTGAGCTGGCGCTTCGCAAGGGCGAGGGGCCGCTGTACATCGTGCATTTCGGGCAGGACGCCGCCACCTCCAGTGCGCAAAGCCTGCCCAGCTACGGCGTGGCCAGCAAGGAGGAGCGCGAGGCCGTGAAGCAGGCCATGAAGGGCGCCGAGTTCAACACCGCCTTCGGCAAGACGCTGAAGCGCCTGCTCGGCTGCGGCGTGGGCGTTCATCATGCGGGCATGCTGCCGCGTTACCGCCTGCTGGTGGAAAAGCTTGCTCAGCAGGGGCTTCTGCCCGTTATCTGCGGCACCGATACATTGGGCGTTGGCATCAACGTCCCTATCCACACCGTGGTGCTGACGCAGCTGACCAAGTTCGACGGCCGCAAGATGCGCCGCCTGAAAAGCCGCGAGTTCCATCAGATTGCCGGTCGCGCTGGACGCAGCGGCTTCGACACCGAGGGTATGGTGATAGCCGAGGCGCCCGAGCATGATATCGAGAACCATAAGGCCGAGGTCAAGGCTGCGGGCGACCCTAAGAAGCTGAAGAAGATCAAGAAAAAGCGCCCGCCCGAGGGCTTCGTCGGCTGGAACGAGAACACGTTCAATACCTTGATTGACAGCGTGCCGGAGAAGCTGACGCCGCGTCTGCGCATTACGCATTCGATGGTGCTCGCCGAGGTTGAGCAGGGCGGGAATGCACGAGCGCGCGTGGACAAGCTGATTGACGACAGCTTGCAGTCCGATGAGGAGAAGGTGGCGCTGCATGTGCGTGCAGCCGAGGTGCTGCAGACGCTTATCGACGCCGATGTGGTTATTCACGAATTGGACGAGAACGGTGAGGATGCATATTTCGTCACGGACGATTTGCCGCTCGATTTCGCGCTTGACCAGCCGCTTTCGCCGTTCTTGCTGGCGGCGCTCGAGCTGCTTGACCCCGAAAGTCCTACGTATGCTTACGACGTAATTTCCATGGTAGAGGCCACGCTTGAAGATCCGCGGCAGATTCTGCGCGCGCAGGAACGCAAGGCGCGCGATGCGGCCATGGCCGAGATGAAGATGGACGGCGTCGAATACGAGGAGCGCATCGAGCGCATCGCCGAGGTGACGTACGAAAAACCGCTGGCCGATCTGTTGGATAACGCGTTCGAGCGCTACTGCAAGGAAGTGCCGTGGGCGCGCGATTATTGCCTGCGTCCGAAGTCGATCCTGCGCGACATGATCGAATGCGCGGCCGACTTCAAGGGCTATATCCAGAAGCTCGGCATCATGCGCTACGAGGGCATTCTGCTGCGCTACCTGTCCGAAGCGTTCCGCACGCTCGATCGCACCGTGCCGGAGGCCAAGCGCGACGAGCAGCTGGAAGATCTGATCGCGTGGCTGGGCGTGGTGGTGCGCGGCGTCGACAGCTCGCTTATCGACGAGTGGGCGAATGCGGGCCAGGCGCCCGAGGACGCTGGGGCCCCGCCTGCGAGCGCGGGGGCTGCCGCCGTGGTGGCCGATCGCCGTGGGCTTGAGGTGCTCGTGCGAAACGCCCTGTTCAGCCGCGTGAGGTTCGCCGCGCATCGCGATGTTGCGACCTTGGGTGAACTCGATGGCGAGTGGGGCTTCGGCGAGCGAGCCTGGGCCCAGACGCTTGACGAATACTTCGAGGCGCACGAGGAAATTCTGCTGGATGCTGACGCGCGTTCGAAGGCGTACCTGATCATGAACAGCGCCGACGAGGAAGAACAACATGTTTGGCATGTGCGTCAGATCTTCCACGATGGGGAAGGCGACAACGATTTCGCCATCGCCGCCGACGTGGATTTGGATGCTACGCAGTCCGGCGATTCGGTCGTGTTCAAGGATTATCACGTGGGATTTATCGAAGATATTATTGATGACTTACGGTAGGGCTAACTTCGGTTTGCTGCGTTCGGCCCTCGGGCGACTTTAATCGTTCTAACTAGTTGCCCTTTCTCATCGATTGCCGTGGCTTGCACCGTTCGAAGGACCCTCGGGGGCCAGTCGCTCAGACAGTCCTGGCTCGCTCAAAAGCCCCACTGGGGCTTTTGGCTCGTGCGGAACTCGCTTTGTGACCCCCGAGGGTCCTTCGAACTGCTCGTTTCATGGGCGCACGTCGGTTGTAACTGCTAATTTCGTAGGGCCGAGTGAAAGCTCGGCCCATAAACTGAGAGCCCGAAGGGCGACGCCTTTTAGCCTAAAAAACGAATGGGAGCCACTTTCTGAGTTCTGAGATGCTTTCGAAGTATTCGGTCTTTAGGCACGTGAGCGCGATCAACGAATATCTGTTATTTCTCAATTACTTGCGAAAACGTGAATAGCGGTACATTTTGGTGGACACGAGCTACTTCTGAACCCTCTAATATTCTCAGTGTCGTTACGAAGGCACTGCGAAGGTTAGGAGTTCATCATGTTCGCACGCAAGCACCGCACCGAAACGTATCTGGAAGTTGAAAGCGAGTCCCGCGCGCTGCACGGCAAGCATGCTCGTCGTGCTTGGAAGCCCGTGGCCCCCGCTGCCGACGAGCGCCCGCTGCCGGCCGTGAACGCCGTGAGCCAGGCAGATTTGGAGCGCAAGTTCAACGAGTTCTTCCGCATGGGCGCGGTGGGCGCCGTGGGCGAGCTGTTCGACGAGGGACTGCTG
>CAVBPP010000086.1:0-14780 GCA_963597295.1 Paratractidigestivibacter sp.
CGTCGACGATCTCGCCCTGCTGCACGATGATCATGAACTGGCCGTCGTTCACCGCGATGATGGAGCCGTCGGAGATGATGTTGCTCTCGCCTTTGGTGTTCGAACTGCGGTTTTTGTCCGACGTGCGCTTCTGCGCCTTCACGGCTAGCGTGTCAGCGTCAAGCGAATCGCAGTAGAAATAGTCGCGCCAAGAGTCGGCCAGCACGCCGCCCGCAGCGCCAACGCCTGCTTTAATGAGTCCCATGTTTCCTCCTTAGAAGTGGTTTGCCATTGCCTTTAATTGGTTGCTCTTTGGAATCTATCTTGCCGTTGCTTGCGGTACCCATCGGTACCGTTATTGCAGCTCAAATACGCGTAAAGCATCACGGTCGCCTATCTGGCGGCGGGTTCGTTTGCACGCGCCGTCTGGTTATGAACGAGTTCACGAACTGGTCGTGTGATGCCGTCAAATCGAATCCACCGTTGTCCACATAGCGAAATGCGCTGTCCTGTTCCTTCGCCGTTTTCATCTGCGAATAGAAGAACCAGCAGGTGAAGATCGCAATCGCCAATGCCGGCAGCGTGTAGAGAATAACCTGGCTGGTGGTATCTCGCAGGTGCAGTGCGAACACATCGAGCGCAACGCACAACGCGGCGACGACCACCAGTATCCCCATAAACCACGCGACCACCTTGGGTTTCGACACCGGCAAATCCCCCACTAGACGACCAGATTGGCCGTTCATCGCGAATAGGTAATCGTCGTCCTCCCAGCGGGTGTGCAGCATCCACACCGGGAACAGCGCCTGCTGCGTCTTCTCAATCTTGGCGGTGGCGCTGATATTGGTGGTGTTCACCTGCTGGTACCCACAGACGCTCGATTGTAGCTGGTCGCCGAGCGTATTGGTCATGCGTTTGCTCGCGCGACCAGAGCACTCCTCGGCGTCTTGATCGTAACGTTCCGCCGAGAAGCCCGGCAAGTAAGCGGTTGAGAATTCTCTCAGCTCGGTATAGTCGAACGGCTCGATGGCGTCCATGTGCCCATCGGGCATTTTCGCCGAACCATCTGCGGGGATGCGCGTGAAGGAAGAGGTGCCCGCGCGATAGATGCGGTACACGTCGGTCTTCGTCACCTCGAATTCGCCCTCGCGCCAAACGGTGAGGTTGCGGCCCTCGAAGGTGCCGCTGCCCTCCGCCGTGCCGTCGTAGAGCCAAAACGGCACGTAAACGCCCTGCACATGCGCGATGCGATTGGCCTCGGCGAATTCCTTCGGCAAGAACTTCTTGCCCTTGTAGTAGTTCGTCAGTGCCTGTTCGGCAGCGTTTTTGTCCAGCTTGAACGGGATGATCAGGTCGGGCTTCGCACCGCCGGCGAACGTCCCCGGAGCCATTGCCTGGTTGCCGCAGTATGGGCATTCCTCGATGGCGGTGGTCACATCGACGGTAAGCTGGGCCCCGCAGCTTGAGCAGGTATAGGTGCGCATGCCGGCGCGTTCCTGGTCGTTCCAGCTGGCGCGCTGCAAATACGCGTCGATGGGCGTTTGCGCCTGCTTACTCTGCGCGGCGGCCGCTTCCACGGAAGCTTCGGTGACGTTGGCCGATGCGCCTCCGGTGGTAGCTATCTTCTCGTAGTCGGAAAGCTGGCCGGCCTCCTCTTTCTGTGCAGCCTGCTGCGCTTTGGCATCTGCCGCCTGCTGCTTGGCTTCATAGTAGGCTTTTACCTGGTCAGGCGTGAACGTCGAGTCGCAGTGATCGCATACCAGCATCTGCTTGGCGCCATCGAAGCGCAAAGGCCCCATGCAGTTAGGGCATTGGTAGTTCACGGATTCGGCCATGTGCCACCCTTTCGCGCAGGCTGGAGAAAATTCACGTTCTTAGGGTACCAAACTTGCCGCGCCGCTTCAGGTCCGTAGCCTTTTCGTTATGTGAAATACGGAAAGCTCACGAGTGAAATATGAACATGCGTACGCTGTGCAGAAAATGCACAGTTTAAGCCCCCCCTTTTCATGAGTTACTGGACATGTGTGGCGAAACGCAAGCTAGTTCGTAGCGCTTTTGCAGCAGCTGCCGAGGGCAGGGGGGTGATCGGTTGCGAATAGCAGAAAACCCCGCGCTCGATTCGGGCGCGGGGTTTTCGAAGGGTTCTGATAAGGCTGATTAGGCCATCAGCTTCTTGATGCGCTCCATGGCTTCCACGGCGGCATCGGCCTCGCCGAAGGCGGTCAGGCGGATGTAGCCCTCGCCGGAGGGACCGAAGCCCGCGCCGGGGGTGGTGATGATGTTCGCCTCGGTCAAAAGCTTGTCGAAGAATTCCCAGCTACCCATGCCCTCGGGCGTCTTGCACCAGATATACGGGCTGTTCACAGCGCCGTATACGGTGAAGCCGGCGGCCTCGAGGCCTTCCTTGATGACCTTGGCGTTGCGGCGGTAGTAGTCAAGCGTTTCCTCGATCTGGCGCTCGCCTTCCTCGGAGTACACGGCCGCGGCACCGCGCTGGATGACGTAGCTGGCGCCGTTGAACTTGGTGCATTGGCGACGGTTCCACATGGCGTTCAGGCTCTGGCCGTCGCGTTCAAGCTCCTTGGGCACCACGGTGTAGCCGCAGCGCGCGCCGGTGAAGCCGGCGGTCTTCGAGAACGAGCGGAACTCGATGGCGCAGGTCTTGGCGCCCTCCACCTCGTAGATGGAATGCGGCACGCCCTCTTCGGTGATGAAGCGCTCGTAGGCGGCGTCGAACATGATGATGGAGCCGTTGGCGTTGGCGTAGTCGACCCACACCTTCAGCTGATCTGCGTTCAGCACCGTGCCCGTGGGGTTGTTGGGGCTGCACAGGTAGATAACGTCGGCGCGGCCCTCGGGAAGCGCCGGGCAGAAGGCGTTTTCGGCCGTGGTGGGCATGTAGGTGATGTTGGTCCAGCGCTCGGCGGACTCATCGTAGTCGCCCGCGCGGCCGGCCATGGCGTTGGAATCGACGTACACGGGGTACACCGGGTCGCACACGGCGATGACGTTGTCAATGTCCAGGATGTCGCCGATGTTGCCGCAGTCGGACTTGGCTCCGTCGGAAATGAAGATCTCATCGGCGGAAACATTGACGCCGCGGGCCGCGAAGTCCTTTTCGGCGATGACGTCGCGCAGGAAGTCGTAGCCCTGCTCGGGGCCGTAGCCGTGGAAGGTTTCGGCGCGCGACAGGTCGTCGACGGCGGCGTGCATGGCCTCGACGACGGCGGGCACGAGCGGTCGCGTGACGTCGCCGATGCCCATTTTGATGAGCTTGGCCTCCGGGTGCGCCTCGGAATACGCCGCGGTGCGGCGGGCGATCTCGGAGAACAGGTAGCTGCCGGGCAGCTTCTGGTAGTTCGGGTTGACCTTAGCCAAAAGGGGCCTCCTAGTTCGTTGGGTCTGCGCCCTGCGCGAGGGCTTGCGCGGCGTTTGTTGCAGGCCGCGCGTGATTTGCTTTCGCTATTGTGCCGTAAGTTCGCCGATGCGGACAAGGATGTAACGCATTCGCCAGCGATTTAACATGAAGAGGCGGCGTGCGGTGGGCAGAAGGGAACGTCGGCAGATGTTTCGCCATATGAGCGCATATAACTGCTAGTATTGGTTACATAAGAGAAGTGCATTGCGCCAATAGATTCGGTGCGTGCTTCGACAGGAATTTCAGGAGGAACCATGCCTACTCGCGATGAACGTAAAGCACAAGCCAAGCAGAATCTTTCCCTAATGCGCGGGGCCTTCGCCAGCGAAACGCAGTCGACCGTCGATGCCGCCCGTATTTATGAGGACGGCGAAGGGCGCATGCTGGAGATTCCCGAGGCTGAGGAAGGCGCCACGACCGCCACTGCCGTGACCAGCGATTTCGCCATCAAAGTTGTGCATCGCGCGAAGGGTAAGACCGTCGTGGTCGACCCATGTTCGTTCACGCGCCCCGGCGGCGCTTATGAAGACGGCAGTTTCGGACCCGAGCAGATCTTGTGCTCCGAGTCGAACCTGTACCCGGTGCTGCAGGGCGTGAAGGCGGCTTACCACGACGGCAACCGCGGGTACGCTTCCGGTCAGCTGTTCACCGACCGCGCGGTGTATCTGCCCAGCGTGGCGTTCGTTCGCGACGGGAGCATCGCGCACGCCGATGTGCTGGCCATTCCCGAGCCCAACCGCGCCCGTGCGTTGGAAAACAACCGCTCTGAAGCCGAAGCGGATGCCGCGCTGGCTAACCGCATCGAGGCGCTGCTGCGCATCGCGGCGGCCAACGAGGCTGAGACGCTGATCGTCGGCGCGTTCGGCGCGGGCATGTCGGGCGAGTTTACGCCGAAGGTGATCGAGCTGTTCAAGGCCTGGTTCGCCGCGCATCCGGGTGCCATTGCGAACGTGGTGTTCGCTGTGCCTCGCGGGGCGTTTGCGGCGTTCGATGAAGCCTTTGGGACGCCGGCTGAGGAAGAGCCGGTTGCCGAGGAAGCGCCTGCTGAAGCGGCGGAGGAAGACGACGAGTTCGATTTTGACCCCAACGATCTGCCCGAAGGCGTGACATTCCGTTCGTAGGAAAAGAGCGGTGCGTCTGGCGGCGCCGCTCGCTTCAAGGCAGTGTCGCCCTTCGGGCTTTCTAACACGGGGCGAGCTTTCGCTCGCACCCACGAAAAATTTGCTGATGCGCTATCGTTCGTTGCAAGGTTTGTGGGGTTGATGACCGAGCTCCCTCGCGTCCAGGGAATCTTTTCCGAAACGTTGGGCCAAGCAGTCATATTCGTAGGGCCGAGCGAAAGCTCGGTCCATTTTTTCGGAGCGCGCAGCGCGACACTAATTTTGTTCGCGGCCTATACAATTGCAACTGAAAGCCGCTTAATGGTTTCCTCTACCCTATCTGGTGTTATGCCGGCGTAGTTTACCACGAGGGTGTTCGCGGTTTGCTTCGATTCGAAGCCCTTTTGTTCCAGTAAATAATCCGAAAGAAACGAGACGTTCAAGCCTTGTTCACGTGCGCGTTCGCGAATCTGCGCTTCATTTAGGTCCGTGTCCAAGCGCAGCAGGAAATGCGTGCCGGCGTTTCTCTCTTCGATTCGGCTGCGTTCGGCTAGTGGCGAGGCCTCGATGGCTCCGATCACCGCTGCACGCTGTTGCCGGTAGAACGTGCGCATACGGTTGATGTGTCGTTCGAAATGGCCCTCATCAATGAATCGCGCGAGCGCATATTGCTCGATGCTCGACACGGTGCACGAATAGAAGCTCATGGTTTCCACATAGCGTTTCAGCAGGTCAGGTGGCAGCACCAAATAACTGATGCGCAGCGCGGGCACCATCGTCTTCGAAAAGGCGTTCAGGTAGATGACCTTCCCCGCCGCGTCGTCGGCGTATAGCGGCATGATGGGGCGGCCCGTGTAGCGGAACTCGCTGTCGTAATCGTCTTCGACGATGCATCGCCCCGGCTTGCGGTTGGCCCATTCGAATAGCTCGATGCGCCGGCGAATGGGCATCACGATTCCCGTGGGGAAATGATTGGCGGGCGACACATGAGCCACCTGCGCGCCGCTGGCCTCAAGTGCGGAAACGTCAACCCCCTCTTCGTCGATGGGGATGCTTGAGCAAGGATTGTCGAACGAACGCGAAATAGCCGCAAACTTCTTGTAGCCAGGGTTTTCCATGGCAACGCGTGTTTTCGGGCCGAACATCTGCAACAGGCGCCCGTACAGGTATTCGCTGCCGGCGCCTATGATCACGCAGTCGGGCGAAACGTGCATGCCGCGGGCTCGCGATAGGTAGTTGGCGATGGCTTGGCGCAGTTCGGGAAGCCCATTGAACGGCACCGAAGTGAGCAGGCTTTCCGCTGGAAACGACAGCGCCTCGCGCATGTAACGGGCCCAAACGGTGCTGGGGAACAGGGATACGCTAGCTCGGTTGGCCTTCATGTCGACGAAGAAATCCTCGTCAGAAGCCTGTTTTATGGTGCGGGCGGCCTTTTCGGCGACGGTTTCTTCTTGTGCGATTTCTTCGGGTTGTTGCTCGGTCCCTGAATTTGCTTTTACCTGAGAAGTGACTGCGTTCACCTGGCGTTTAACCGGCTTACACCGGTATTTCGATACGTCTTCGACGAAGTATCCGCTGCGTTCGCGTGCTTCGATGAAGCCCTCGACGCAAAGCTGATCGTATGCCGCCGCAATGGTGGCCACGCCAACCTGTAGATGCTGCGCCAAGTTGCGTTTTGACGGAAGCTTGACGCCCGCTGCAATGGAGCCGCGCGCGATATCGTCTCTGATGGATCGATATATGAATTCGTAAAGTGGCTCGTTGCCCCTGTTTCGCAAATCGTAGGTTAACGTGAAGGCATTACGTTGTCGCGGCATGGTATCCCCTGCTCAACTTGATAAACGGTCGGAAATCGAAGACGAACGGTTGCTTGATTTTGGTTCTATCAAATTAGATTGATTTGGTTCTTTTGATGGTACCACATCATCATTAGACTGGTTGCCATCGAAAGGCGGATACCCGCTGCGGCGCATCTGCAATCGCGTCGGCAAATATGGGCTGTCCGCACCGCAGCTTCGACAGAGAAGGATTCAGCCATGGGCTACTACGAGGGTAAAACGATCATCATCACCGGTGCCGGCTTCGCTGCGCTGAAAGACGGTTCGGCCGGGTCGATCGGCTACGGCATCGCAACCGCGTTCGCCAAAGAGGGTGCGAACTTGGTCATCACCGGGCGCAATGTGAAGAAGCTCGAGACCGCGAAGGAAAAGCTTGAGGCTGAATACGGCATTCAGGTATTGGCCGTTCAAGCCGACGTGAACGCCGGTGCGGACAACAAGGCCGTCACGCAAGGCGTGGTTGGTCAGGCCATCGAGAAGTTCGGCCGCATCGACGCGCTGGTGAACAACGCGCAGGCTTCCGCTTCGGGCGTATCCCTTGCCGACCATACCACCGAGCAGTTCGACCTGGCCATTTACTCCGGACTGTACGCTGCGTTCTACTACATGCAGGCGTGCTATCCGTACTTGAAGGAGACCAAGGGCTCCGTCGTGAATTTCGCGTCCGGTGCCGGCTTGTTCGGCAACTATGGCCAGTGCGCTTACGCTGCGGCAAAGGAGGGCATTCGCGGCATGACGCGCGTTGCCGCCACCGAATGGGGCCCCGATGGCATCAACGTGAACATCGTTTGCCCGCTGGCCTGGACCGCAGCGCTCGAGAACTTTAAGGATCAGTACCCCGATGCGTATGAGGCCAATGTGCATATGCCCCCGATGGGTCATTACGGCAACGTTGAGACCGAAATCGGACGTGTGGTCGTGCAGCTGTGCGGCCCCGACTTCAAGTTCATGAGCGGCGAGACCGTGACGCTTGAGGGCGGCATGGGTCAGCGGCCGTAAGTACGATGGTGTCTCTGGTGTAAGCCGGTGTAAATCCAGGTAGAATACCTGTTAAAAATTCGCCTTGCAACCCGGTGCAGAACGGGTTCTTGGATATAAGCGAACCCCGAGCAGCTGCGGCCCGGGGTTCGCTTGCGTTTGGAAAATAGTGTCGCGCTTCACGCTCTCCACGCATGAGTCGAGCTTTCGCTCGACCCTACGAAAACAGGGGTAATAGGTTGTTCTTATCTAAAAATGCGCGGAATATTGAGGGAACAAGTTCTATTAAGAGATGTGACGAGCGGCAAGCGAACATTCAATATGCGCGAAAATTCATGTCGCCCTATGGACCCCTTTCGTATGTATCGAGCTTTCGCTCGACCCCGAGAAGCCCGACTGGAGCATTGAACCTTGCTGCAAAATTTTCGTGGGCGCGAGCGAAAGCTAGCGCAGGAACAGATTAGCGCAAAGCGTGTCGGGCTATTCGCCCAGCTCTTCGGCGGCTTCCAGCCATTGTTCGTCTAACGCCTCTATCTGCGACTCGTACTCGGCTATTTGGGCTTGCAGCTTGCCTAAAGCTTCGAAGTCAGTTGGATCGGCGGCTGCCATATCCGCTTGCGTTTGCTCGATCTTGCTGCGTAGCGTTGCCGTCTTGGTTTCGCAGCTGCGCATCTTCTTGCGGAGTTCTCGGATCTGCCCGCCGGAAAGCTGCGGCTTGGCGCCGTCCGCAGCGTTGCCGTCGTTTGAACCGTCGCCAGCCTTCCCCACCGACCCGGCAGGAGCTTTCGCATGCGCGACGGTCGGCGCAGTCGCTGCAGCCGCATCGGCCATCTCCAGATACTCCTCCACCCCGCGCGGCAAGTGTCGAATATGTCCATTCATCAGGGCGAACTGATGGTCGGTCACGCGCTCCATCAGGAATCGGTCATGCGTCACCAAAAGCAACGTGCCGGGCCATGAGTCCAACAGCTCCTCGATGGCGGCCAGCATATCGGTATCCATGTCGTTGCCGGGCTCGTCCAGTATCAGCACGTTCGGCTCGTCCAGTAGGATAAGCATCAGCGCCAGGCGGCGTTTCTGGCCGCCGGATAAGTCGCAAACCGGCTCGTTTAGATCGGCGCGCGAAAAGCCCAACTTCTCAAGCAGCTGAGCAGGCGTCATTTCCTTGCCGTCCAGCATCAGGCGGCGCGTATAGTTGCTGATGACCTCGCGGACGCGATCGTTTCCGAAGCGCGTGAGGTTGTCCAAGTGCTGCGATAGCACGGCGAACTGCACCGTCTTGCCGATTTTGACGAAGCCGTTCGTGGGCTTGATCAGCCCCTGCACAACTTTGAGCAGCGTCGTTTTGCCGGCACCGTTAGCGCCCACGATTCCGTAGCGATCACCAGGCCCGATGATCCAGTCGACGTCGTCGAGCACCGGCGATGCGGCGCCATCGAATTGCACGGTGACGTTCTTCAGCTCGACGCACTGCTTCCCCAGGCGCTTCATCGCCATGCGTTTCAGCTCCAGCTCGTTGCGTAGCGGCGGAACGTCGGCGATAAGCTCACGAGCGGCATCAACGCGGAATTTCGGTTTCGTGCCGCGCGCCTTGGGGCCGCGTGCGAGCCAGGCGAGCTCGCGACGCAGGGCGTTCTGGCGCTTTTCCTCGGCCAGCGCAGCCAACCGGTCGCGCTCAACGCGCTGCTGGATGTATGCGGAAAAACCGCCCTCGAATGGGTCGACCTTGCGGTCGTGGACCTCCCACATGCGGGTGCACACTTCGTCCAGGAACCAGCGATCGTGCGTGACCACCAAAAGGGCTCCCTGCCCCGCCTTCCAACGTGTTTTTAGGTGATTCGAAAGCCAGGTGATCGCGCGGACGTCCAGATGGTTCGTCGGCTCGTCGAGTGCTAAGATATCCCAGTCGCCGATAAGCAGGCGCACCAAGTCAACGCGGCGTCGCTGGCCACCGGAAAGGGTTCCTACCTGGGCGTTCCAGTCGATATCGGAAGCTAAGCCGGCGATGGTTTCGCGAATACGCGGGTTGCCGGCCCATTCGTAGTCGGGCATGTCGCCAACGATCGAGTGGCCAACGGTGTCGCTGTCGGCAAGATCGTCGGACTGTCCGAGCACGCCGATGCGCACCGCCCCATTGCGCAGAACACGCCCCTCATCAGGCTCGAGCTTGCCCGAAAGCACCGAGAGCAGCGTCGATTTGCCGTCACCGTTGCGACCGACGATGCCGATGCGGTCGCCTTCGTCAACGCCAAGGGAAATGCCTTCGAACACGCACTTCGTGGGGAAATCAACGGCAACCTTTTCGCAGCCGAGCAAAAATGCCATGTGAGACCAGCTTTCTTCAAATGAATTCGCAAGGCCCTATGATAGCAGAGCTCGCCCTTCGATATTCGATATTAGAGTCGCGCTGCGCGCTTCCTAATAATGGGCCGAGCTTTCGCTCGACTCTACGAAGTCAGGGGGGATGAAGCCTTGTGGCGCTCCCGTTATCCTTGGCCAGATAATTTCGTGGGTTCGAGCGAAAGCTCGAACAGTATTTAAGAGCGCGAAGCGCGATGCCGTGTTGCGAAGCTTCGACATTGCATTGCCTGCCGGGGCAGCAATCTTCCGTTAGCTCTTCGTCATCACCGCGATGGTCAGATGCGTCCGCTCGTAGGGCCGGTAGTAGGTCTCGTAGCTTTGCAGCGTGAAGCCATCCTTCTGCGATAGGTCGTAAATGTCGCGCGGCAGCGACCCGTCCTGCGACTGACCAAGGCAAATGAATGTGCCGTGGAAGTTGTCAAAGATAATCTCCCACGACATCTTCGACGTGAGCGTCGGTGAGTACGCCATGTATGCGCGATCCCAATTGCCCTTCTGCCAATCCATGTAGGTCTGCGGAATGTCGGGGCACATGACCGATGTGACGCCCATATAGCCGATGTCAGTGGACACAATGAGCGGCGATTGGCCGCCTATCTGGTCGGATACCTGACCAACGATTTCGCGGAAACGCGTGATGGGAACCTGATTTCGCTCATCGTAATCGTCAGAAATCAGCAGGGCCTGATTGGTGATGGAACTGGCGATAACCAGCGCATATACGCTCACGAGCAGGGGCTTTGTTTTCACGCGCGCCAAAATGGCCGACCCGGCAAAAAGGATGGGGCCGATGCACACGAACAGATAGCGGTAGTAAACGATCAGGGAATTCATAGCCAGCGACGCCGCAAGCGAGATGGCGACGACCCCAAAGTAAACCGCAAGCGCGCAAACGATTGGTGCGATTTCATCGGTTGCGAGCCAGCAGGCGAAACGCTGACGGCGCAGCTTGCGAAAGGCCTTTTCGCCATCCGGATGACCCTCAACCTGACGTTGGTGCTCCTGCTTGTTCAACGCCGCGCGCCAAACACCCCAGCGAACAGCCCAAACAATCAAGAATGACAGGACGAACACCGCGGCAAAGCCCATGATGGTCAGCCACGTTTGCACCCCCGCGCCATACGACCCGCGTGCGCCGAACGACACGAAGCTGGTCAGGAAGCCGTAGGTGGCAAGCTCGATGAACGTCGTAGGGAACGAGATTTTCGCCCAGTAGGTCTTCCCCACCACGCCAAGTTGGCTGAGCACCGCCGAATAAATCCACGGCATGTACAGCGCAACCTGCACAATGCAGCCGATGATCAGCACTTTCAGGGCAGCGCTGGCTTTCGTGCCGTTGATGGTTTCGCCCTTGTGTTTGCGCGCGCGGCGAATGCAGAACACCAGCAGCACAAGGTTGATCATGAACGCCGACATGGCGCCGAAGTACTGCAAGTACGCGCTTGCCAAGCTAGCTGCGAAGCAGGCGATCCACCAGGCACGGGGCGCTCCGCCCCAGCACTTCTTCCCTTGAGCCAGCTTCGAAATGCTTTCGTGCGGGTTTTCCTTCAGCACGCCGATGATGCGTATGGCGTAAATAAAGCACAGCATGACGGCGAACGTGGCCCACGAGTACATGCGAATTTCCACGGCCATAACGGCAACATAGGGAGTGAACAGGGCGAAGAACGAGAAGATGAGCCCGACCTTCCAGCCGTGGTCACGACGGATATGCGTTAAGCCCAAAGTGGCCAGCGCCGTCGCGCCGAACACGGTGAATATGCGGTAGACCTCGATGTTCTGTCCGAATATGAGGTTGAGCACGTGGAGGGCCCAGTAGTACAGCACCGGATGCACGTCGCCGGAACTGTAGGTCCAAATGTCGGCGAAAGAATGGTTGGCGACGCCCACCGAATAACTCTCGTCGAACCAGATGTTGCCATGGAATGCATCAGTGAGCAGGTATAACGTACCTACAACGAGCATGGCGAAATGGAGTTTCCTGGAAGCAAGAATATGCGCGAACGTGCCGGCCGCGCCCGCGCTGCGGGAGGCCTTGCTCGGTTCAGTTTTGTCGGCGCGTGCACTCGTCTGAGCGCGCGATTCGGTATTCATGCAGGAATTGCCCCAACACTCGTCATTTTCATCAGCGGATAGTCTAGCATTGACGTGTAAAGCGCGGTTCAAGCTCAAATAAATCGCAAGCGATTGCTTCAGAGAAAGCATAACTGCCGAAAGCTTGCTGAAAGGGCTTTCAGTTTCGCGGCGATTGATGAAGGAAAGGCGAAGACTCGTGGATATAACCATTCATGCTGACGATTACGGAATCACCGGGTGGCAGGCGCGTGACATACTGGCCCTTTCTAGCGTGTGCGGCGGCGCAGGCGCCCTGTCAAGCGTGAGTATCTTCGCGAACAGCCCCGCGTTCGACGAGGCCGTTGCGTTGGCCCGGCCGCACGTGGAGGCCGGCAAGTTGAAGATGGCATTGCATGTGAATTTGGTCGAGGGCAGGCCCTGCGCTTCCCCGGCTGAAATTCCGCTGTTGGTGAACGACCGTGGCACCTTTTGCAACGACTTCGTCGGGCTGCTGAAGCTTTCGATGGGCGGGCGCAAAGCTGAGCTGTCGCATCAGCTTGAAATTGAGATTCGCGCGCAAATCGAGCGCTTCCTTGGCGCGTTTCCGCAGCTGAAAGGGTGTTTCCGCCTGGATAGTCATCAGCATACGCATGCCGTGCCCGCGGTATTTCGTGCGGCGCTAGCGGCTTGTTCGGACGCCGGCTGCACGCTTGAGCACCTTCGCTGTCCCGTTGAGCCCTTGGCGCCGCATCGCACTGCGAAGAGCAAGCTTGATGCGGTGAATTTGGCGAAGGACATGCTGATTTCCGTGCTGTGGCGAAAAAATCGCCCGCTCATGCCGGCAGGCTGCAAAAGCTCCCTGTTCTGCGGCGTGGTGCTTTCGGGCAGGATGGAGCAGGTAAACAAGCGGCTGCTGGACGCATTCGCAGCCGAGGCGGCGCGCGTGCACGCGACGGGGGTTGAGGTGCTGTTCCACCCGGTCAGCGTACCGATTGCGGAATGCTTGGACCCGGAAAACACCGCATTCGCCAATGCCTGCGCGGCGCCTGGACGCGATGCCGAGGCCGCTTGCGTGGCGCAGCTGTAAGCGGGGATGGCTGCGGGGTTCTAGGCGATTGAATGTTGCTTTGCCGTTTGGCGTCGGATGCTGGCAGAGGACGACGTCGGCGTCTGCGGGCGTTGATTGACGAACGGTGCGACGGACTAGCAGCTTTTCCCTTCCCCACCCGCACTTGCCGGCTTGCCTCCGATGGTGACTAGCACCAGCATGCCCAGCATTAGCACCAAGCCGAGCCAATCCCAGCCGGAAAACGCCGTTCCCAGGAAAACCCAAGCGCACACGCTGGCGCTGACGGGCTCAACGGCGCCGAGCAAGCTCCCCGTAACCGAACCAACCGCGGAAACGCCGCGTAGGTACAGCCCAAACGACACGAACGTGCCCAAGCAGCCCAGCCCGCCGATAAGCACCAGCCAGCCGAATGCGTCCATGTTCGCGACCGCTTCGGGCGCACCTGATCCGTTGGTAATTTGCGCGGCATAGCAAACGCCGGAGCAAACGCAGGTCACCAGCATGCCGACGCCTGTGGCGGCGAAGCTTCCGAAGCGATCGAACAGCCCACCATGCCGCGGGATCATCACGTACGCGGCGACGGAAAGGCCGTTGAGAACGCCCCAGAACAAGCCCGCTGCTGGAAGTACAATGGAGCCGAGGTCGCCTTGCGTCGCAATAACGACCGTAGCGATGAGCGCAAGCACCAGCCCGCAAAACTCGAACACGCGCGGCAACTTACGCAGCAGCAAGCAAGTGAACACCATGCAGAACACGGTGCCGAGCATCTGCAAAACGGTTGCGGTGCCGGCGTTGGTGTAAGCGATGGTCATGGAATACGCGAACTGATCGATGAACAGGGCGATTCCGAAAGCCAGAAAGATAAACTTCGTTTTCGCTGGGCTTTTCCACATGCTAAGGAGGGTGTTGCGGCGGCGCGTTGCGAGTACTCCGAAGAATAAAATCGTCGCTACCAAGGATCGCACGGCCGTGGTGAACATGGGCGTGACCCCGTAATGCGCATACAGAAACTGCGCGCAGGCGCCGGACACGCCCCAAAGCCCAGCACCGGCAAGCGCACAAAGCGCCCCCACCCAAAACCCACTCTTCAAACCAGACAAAGGGACACTCCTAATGTCTTGTCGTTACTCGCAAAATGCACACAGAATATTTGCGAAACTCCTGTTCAAACAACCAAACCGATGCCGCAATCTATTTGGTGGCTGTGCGTTGCGACCCTGCAGTAGTTAGTTGCGAATCGCCCGATCGCCGCGCTGGATCAAAAACGGCGGGCTGTTGAATTCCTCGTCAACAATTCTGTGAGATGCCAGTATAGAGCACCTTGTGCTGAGTTCGGCCCGATTCGCCCGTGGTAAAATTCCCACGGTACGTTGCAGACGAGCGCGCCGTCGGCAATTCGCGGCGCTGATTCTTGCGAAAGGAAGCCATATGGCCATCAAAGAGCTGGTAAAAGACGAAGCGATTCTTTCCGTTCCCTGCGAACCCGCTACTGTCGAAGACGCGGAGGTGGCGCAGGATTTGGTGGACACGATGCAGTCCATCGAGGACGCCGCTTGCCTGCACGCCAACCAGATTGGCGTGACGAAAAGCCTGTTCGCTTATGTGGACGACCAGGACAACCCCCATGTGATGTACAACCCCGTCGTCAAGCTCGGGCTGGCCGCTTCCAAGCAGGTTGAAGGTTGCTTCACGCGCGACGAGCCCTCTACGGTGACGCGCTACGATCGCGTGAAGGTTGCGTTTGAAGAACTGGTCGACGGCAAGCTGGTCGCCCGCAAGCGCGATTTCGTCGGTTGGCAAGCGCAGCTGGTTCAGCATATGGTGGATCATTCCAAGGGGAAGCTGGTCTAAAGGCGCCTCGGCGAGTGCGTTCACTGGAAGCCTTGATGACAAAGCAAACGGCTTCGTAAACTGGTAAGCCTCAAGCAATTGCATGGCAAAACGAATGCCCCGTTAGATAACGGGGCATTTACTGTTTTGTG
>CAVBPP010000087.1:0-9489 GCA_963597295.1 Paratractidigestivibacter sp.
TGAAGGTGTCGGGGCATGTCACCTTGAAATCGGTGAGCACGCCGGCTTCGTCATAGGTTTCTTCGCAGAATCGCAGGTTGATGTTTCGCATGGTGGTAAATCAGTCTTTCTTGAAATTGAGCGCAGCGAACAATAGGGCCGCTGCGAAAAGCGGTCGAGACGTTGGGGGAATTAGGCACCGACCGGCGGCGGAGATCCGCTTTCGCCGGCGTGCCTAGATAATCTCGCTCGGCTTGAGCACCACGGCCAGGAACTTGCACGGCTCGCCGTCGATGGCGATCATCCCGTGCCCGCGGCCGGAATCGTACATGACCAAATCGCCCGGGCCCAGCTCCTCAGTGTGGTTCTCGTACTGGAAGCGCAGATGGCCTTCCAAAATGTAATCGAGTTCCTGACCTGCGTGGTAGGACAGATGGATCGGCTTGTCCTGCAGGTCCTCGCGGTACTCGGTGGTGACGAAAAACGGCTCGGCCAGCTTATTACGGTAATGCGGCGCCTTGTGCAGGTACTGAAAGCCAGCGTTGCGCTTGATGACGATGCCCTCGTCAGCGCGCGTGAGCGTGTAGCCCGAAAGATGCGGTGCCTCGCCGGTCAGAAGCTCGATGGGATCGACGCCCAGCTTCGCCGCGCTCTTGTACAGAAACGTGAACGACAGGTCCTCGCGACCCGACTCCTGCGCGTCGTATTCGGCCAGGCTGCGCCCAGTCGCGTCGGCCATCTCCTGCATGGTCAGGCCCATGTCCTCTCGCAGCGAGCGAATTCGCGCCGCCACCTCTTTATAATTCGGTTCCATTTCGACCTGACCTCCTTTGCAAGTCTTCTACGTACATGACTAATAGAACTCTACACTATCCGCTCGAATGTTTCGAGCATGTTTCAGCAAGTGAAACTTTACGCTTCGCGAACGAACTTCACGGCAAAGTGCGCGTCGGATGCGCCCGGCGCCAAACGCGTCGCGATGCAGTTGCGCCCGTCGATGGGAACCACCTTGAAGCCCTTGCCCTCCTCGGAAGACAGGAACTCCGAAACCACGCCCGCATTCTCCTCGCGCGTGACGGTGCAGGTGGCGTAGGCCAGCGTGCCGCCGACGTTCACGTGCGACGCCGCGGCCTTCAAAAGCCCAAGCTGCGTGCGCGTGAAGCCCGGGATGTCGGACTCGGACAGGCGCCAGCGAATCTCAGGATGACGGCGCAGCGTACCCAAACCACTGCAGGGCGCGTCGATGAAGACGAAGTCGAACATGCGGCCGGGCATGACATGGTCGAGGTCAAGCGCGTTGCCGGTGAAGGCCTCCGTCACGATGATGCCGTAGGCCTCGGCGCGCTCGCGCAGGATGTTCGTCTTATATTCATGGTTGTCGATGGTGACGTAATCTTCCATCTGCGATCCGTATTTGCGCACGGCGCCGGACTGCAGCAGGATGGTCTTCGTGGCGCGACCGGCGCCCACCTCGAGCACGCTTTGCGGCTTCTCGTCAGGGAGAACGCTTGCGGCCACCAGCTGGCTCGCCGCGTCGGAGACAAGCATCTTGCCCTGTTCGATCTGGCGCGCCACGCCGGGCACCAAAAGCGCTCGGCTTTCGGGCACGCGCAGGCAGCCGGGCACCTCGGAGGCGCCAAGCGTCATGGGAAGCGCCTGCTCATCGGCTCGCTCGAACGCCTTCAGCACCGATTGATCGTCGGTCTTCGCTGCGTTGACGGCAACGTAGAGCGGCGCCTGCTCGTTGGAGGCGCGCATGAAGTCGACGGCGGCCTGAGCGCCCATCTCGCGGATGAGCTTAGCCGCTATCCACGACGGGAAGGCCTGCGTGCGGGCGAGAGCGTCGATGTCCTCGGCGGGGTTGCCGAAGGGGAATTCCAGGCGCAGGCGCACGATCTTGTGCAGCACGGCATTGGCCACGCGCACGGCGGCACCCGGGCTGAACGACTTCACCATCTCGACGCCCTGGTCGACGGCCACATGCGGCTCCTTGCCCAGGAACAGCAGTTCATAGGTTGAAATCTGCAGCGCGTCGCGCGTCTCGCGGAACACGTCGGTGGGCTCGTCGAGCGCGCGGTCGATGACCTCGTCGAGCGTGCCGCGGGCGCTCACGGTGCCCAGAGCCAGAAGCGTGGCGAA
This sequence comes from Paratractidigestivibacter sp., assembly GCA_963597295.1. Classification (GTDB taxonomy): domain Bacteria; phylum Actinomycetota; class Coriobacteriia; order Coriobacteriales; family Eggerthellaceae; genus Senegalimassilia. Next base: position 2,119 of record CAVBPP010000087.1, read on the forward strand.
TGCGCGGTCCTCAACCGACATCTTCGACTTGTCGATGACCTTGGAGATGACGTCCTGCGCGAAGGCGTTGCGCTCGCGCACGGTGCGCACTACCTCGAGCGCGGCCAGGCGCGCGGGCGTGGCGTTGGACTTATGGCGACGCGGCTTGGCGAACTTCTTGTTGCCAGCGGCCTCGCCCTTGTTGAAGCCCTTCTTATCGTCGAACTTGCGGCGCGGGTCACGCGTGGTGTTGCGATGGCGGAAATCGCGCTTCTGCTCGCGCGAATCGTCCGAACGGGAATCGTCGTTGCCGCGATAGCCGCCCGGCTTACCGCCATTGCCGCGGAAATTACCCTTGCCGCTACCGGCGCCCGGCTTGCCGCGATAACCGCCCTTGCGGTCATCGCCGCCCTTGTTGAAGCCGCCGCGTCCGCCACGGCGGTCGTCCGAATTGCCACGATAGGAACCCCCATCGGCGGATTTCCCGCGATAGCCGCCGGAGCGTCCGCCCCTCGAGCCGCCGTTACCGCCCTTGCCGCGGTAGCCGGAGCCGCCGCGACGGTCGCCGGAATTGCCTCGGTAGCCGCCCGAGCGGCCCCCTTGCGAGCTGCGGTTTCCGTGCGCCTCGCCGGCACCGGCGCCGCGCTGTTCGTTATTCTCAGAATGCTGTTCAGCCACGAGGGCCCTCCCACTTCTTCGTTCCGTCTTTGATTCCCTGCACGCCGGCGGCGAATGCCTTGGCCGTCATGGCCTGCTTGCCGTCGGGCTTCACTTCCAGTAGCTCCACTGCCCCATCGGTAGCGCCGATGAATAGGCGTTTCCCGGCGAATCGCACCTGCGCGGGCTCAAGCCCCTCGGCGAACTTCGCCGACTGCTCATCGGACGCCGCGGCGCGGGCGGCCAAAACGGTGAGCGCTTTGCCCGCCACGTTCGCGCGCGATGGGTGCGCATCGCTAGACGCCTGCACCTTGCGACACAGCGTCGCCACGTCGTCGGCCGGGGAAATGGCCAGCTCGCCGCGTTCGATCTTATTCGCGTAGGTCACCTTCGACTCGTCCTGCTTCGTCCAGTACAGCGTGCCGGATTCAAGCTGCGATAGCGCGGTCAGCAATGCGTGGGCGCCCAGGTCAGCGACCTGATCGGTCAGCACGGACGCGGAACGGTCGGCTATATCGATGGCGCGGGAGATGCAGTAGTCGCCCGTGTCGAGGCCCTCCTCCATGCGCATGACGCACACGCCGGTTTCCTCATCGCCCGCCAAAATGGCGCGCTCGACGGGAGCGGCGCCGCGCCAGCGCGGCAGCAGCGACGCATGCACGTTCAAGCAACCATGCTTGGGGATGGCAAGCACCTCGGGCGGCAGGATGACGCCGTAGGCCGCCACGCAGATGACGTCGGGGCGGCAGTCGGCGATGGCCTGATGCTCCACGATGTCGCGCAGATTGGCGGGGGTGCGCACCGGAATGCCCAGCCTTTGGGCCGCGGCGCTTACGGGAGAGGGCTCGAGCTTCTTGCCGCGCCCACGCACCGCATCTGCTCGCGTGAAAACGCAAACCACCTCGTGAACGGGCGCGATGGCTTCCAAAATGGAAGCGGCGAAGGCGGGCGTGCCCATGAATACGACGCGCATGGCCTAACCCTCCACCGACGTTTCGCCCGGGCGGGCGCCGGCGGCGAGCGCCACCTCGTAGTCCTGCAGCGCCTGGATGCGGGCCATGGAATCGGCGCGCTCGAACATGGTCACGCCGTCAAGATGGTCGGTCTCATGCTGCAGGCAGCGCCCGAGCAGGCCGTCGCCCTCGATTTCCCACTCCTCGCCATCAAGGTCGAAGAAGCGGCAGCGGGCGAACGGCGGGCGCGCAATGGGGATGGAGATGCCGGGGATGGAAAGGCAGCCCTCGCCCTCGGTCACCGGATCGCCCTCGCGGGCCACGATGACGGGGTTCACCATCACGATGGGGTTGCGCGCGCCGTCTTCCTGGTCGCAATCGATGACGACCAAGCGCTTCAGCACGCCTACCTGCGGCGCGGCAAGGCCGCAGCCAGCGTTTTTGTACATGAGATGGGCCATCTGCTTGGCCAGGCGCTTCAAGGACTTGTCGCCGAAATCGCACGGCTCGCATACCGTGTTCAACAGCGGGTCGGGCGACTGCACGATCGACAGCATAAAGGTCCTTTCGTTAAAGCAATAGATATTCGCATCGCTTGGGATGCTTGTTTTCACTGGTGGAATTTTCGCACCTGGGACGCAAGATTTTTCCGCCATGCGTGAGATTCCACAGAAACACGAGGTGAAGACGTTGGGGACTGGAGGTCCGGCGCAGGGGCTTGCCGGCGAATCCTACGGTGAGGTTGCGCGAGGCTGACGAACCGAAGCGTACGCGAAACCCGTTTGGTCTACGCCATCGGCGACGGCGGGCGCAACCCGCAACAGCCGGCGCTACCCGATGCGATGGACGCGCTTGCGGGCGGTGATGTCGCGCTGCATGGCGGCAACGGTTTCGAAGAGCATCTCGTATTCGTCGGCGGGAAGCGCATCGGGCGCGGCAAGCTGGGCACGCAGGCCCGCGACGGCCTCCTCGGCATCTCCAATGGAAAGCTCTTCGACCAGATAAGACGCCAGAACGCCGGGGTCTATAGCCTCAGGTGCGCCGTGCGTGAGCAGGTTCGCGGCTCGCGCGTCGGCTTGCGCGGCGGCGCTCACCAGCTCGGCCGAGCAGGCGGCCGGGTTCGCGGCAAGCGTGTCCAGCATGCTGGCGGAAACCTTCTGGCACAGCGGGTCGTGCCACTGGGTGGCGCCGAGCGCGTCGGCGTGCTGCAGCGCCAATTCCGGATGCAAGGCCAAAAGCGCCAGCAGCTGACGTTCGAATTTGCGGCGGTTACGCTCCTCGGGCGGCATAGTTCGCGCGGGCGCGGCGGGCTGCCGTGAGCGTTCGCCGTCCGCAGGAGCAGAGGCGTTTCCGCGACCCGAACGGGCACCTGAACCGCCGGCGGGCGCATCGTCGTCGAACACGCGCGGCGGACGCAACGCCGCAAGCTGCTCCATCACGTCCTCCTCGCGAGCGCGCGTACGGCCGGCGATCTGACGTGCGTAATCCTTCGCCAGAACGGAATCCTTGATGGGCGCGAGCACCGAAAGCGCATCGGCGAGCGCCGACGCGCGGCCCTCGGCTCGACTTAGGTCCCACTTGGCCAGGCGACGCTCGATGCCGTATTCCAACAGCGGCTTGGCCGAATCCAGCAGCGCGCGCATTTCATCGGCGCTGTGCCCTTCCAAAAATTCCGCCGGATCCTGATTGTCGGGAAGCGTGACGGCGGCAAGCTCGATGCGAGTACGACCGGCCTCGGGCGTCATGGACGAATCGATGAACTGCAAAGCGCGGTCAGCTGCGCGCTGACCTGCGGCGTCGCCGTCGAACAGGTACACGATGCGGTTGCGCGCATGACGAGACAGCACGCGGATATGCTGCCGCGTGAGCGCCGTGCCCAGCGTGGCAACCGCGTTCGTGATGCCCTTCTCGTGCATGGCGATCACGTCGGTATATCCCTCGCACACCACGGCCGTGCCCGTCGCCGTCATGGCAGCCTTCGCCCTATCCAAGGCGAACAGCACGCGTCCCTTATGGAACAGCGGCGTTTCCTGCGTGTTCAGGTACTTCGGCTCGCCTTGGCCGATGACGCGCCCGCCGAAGGCGATGCACTCCCCCGCCTCGTCGTTGATGGGGAACATCACGCGGTTGAAGAAGCGATCGCGCAGCTTGCCATCGCGGCCGGTGAGCGCCACGTTCGCCTGCACCATCTCGTCGGGCTTGAAGCCCTTGGCCGAAAGATGACGTACGAGCGCGCCGCGGCCCGGTGCGAAGCCGAGCTGCCAGGTATTCGGCACCTGGCCTCCCAAGTTGCGCCCACCAAGGTACGCGCGCACCGAACCCGCCTCGGCGGACTTCGAGCGCATGAGCTGCGTGTGGTAGAAATCGGCCGTTTCGGCGCAGACGGCCTTCAGGCGCGCCTTGCGGCCCTGGCCCACGCCGGCGCCGCGCTTGGGACCGTCGTCGGCTATCTCGATATGCGCGCGCTCGGCTAAACGGCGCACCGCCTCGGGAAACGTCAGGTCCTCGGACTTCATGATGTAGGCGAACACGTCGCCGCCCTCGCCGCAGCCGAAGCAATGCCACAGCTGAAGCGCGGGGTCTATCTTGCACGAGGGCGTTTTCTCGTTGTGGAACGGGCAGCACAGCCAGAAATCGCGGCCGCGCTGCTTGACCGGGGTGCGCTCGCCCATGATCGCGACAAGATCGCTCGCTTCGCGAACCTTAGCTATGTCCTCGTCGCTGATGGCCACGGCGCCCCTTTCCATTGCAAGAATTTATAGTAGGCGACAAGTATAGCGCACCGGGCGGGGGTCGCCCGCGCTTGGGTTACAATGAGCAGGAACGACACGTAACGCAAAACACATGCAGGAAGGACCGAGACATTGGCAGAACCTGCGTATTTGACGCTCGACCCGGCTATCGAGCAGGCCATCAAGCAAGACATGGAAGCGGGCAGGCTGCATCCGAACCGCACGCCCGATTCGGCCTGCAAACGCCGCGAGGACAAGCCGCACGACCGGGCGACGCTGATGCGCCCCGCCTTCGCGCGCGACGCCGAGAAGATCATCAACATCCCCGCCTACAACCGTTACGCGGGCAAAACCCAGGTGTTCAGCTTCATCGACAACGACGACATCTGCCGGCGCGGCCTGCACGTGCAGCTGGTCAGCCGCATCGCCTGCAACATCGGGCGCATGCTCGGGCTCAACTGCGACCTGATTGAGGCCATCGCGCTCGGCCATGACCTGGGGCATACGCCGTTCGGGCACGCCGGCGAGCGTTTCCTGTCGCAGTGCTACCACGGCCATACCGGGCGCTATTTCAACCACAACGTGCATTCCGTTCGCGTGATGGATACGCTCTACCCGCGCAACATCAGCCTGCAGGTGCTTGACGGGGCGCTCTGCCATAATGGCGAATTCGCAGCTCAAAAGCTTGCCTGCAGTAAGCTTTCCACCTTCGACGAACTTGACGCGCAGGTGGAGGCCTGCAACGCGGACGAAGGCAACATCGGCACGCTGCGCCCCGCCACGCTCGAGGGTTGCGTCGTGCGCGTGGCCGACATGGTCGCCTACCTGGGCAAAGATCGCGCCGACGCCATGCTGATCGGCGTTGTGGATTCGCTCGACGTCTTCGACACGCGCGTGATCGGGCGCGACAACGTGCATATCCTGAACAACATCATGGTAGACATCGTCAACAACAGCTACGGGCGCGACCGCATAGCTATGAGCGAAGCGGTGTTCGAAGACGTGAAGCTGGCGAAAAGGCAGAACTACCAGCTGATTTACGACAAGGAAGGCTGGAGGGCCGGCGGCGAGAACGTGGTCGAGCGCATGTTTAGCCGCATGTACGAGCGGCTGCTGGCCGACCTGCAAGCCGGCAACGAGGAGTCCGCCGTATTCGCGCACCATGCGAACAAGCTTGCCGTGCATGCGCGCAGCATGACGCCCGAAGGCTATATCAACGATACCGAGCCGAACCAGGTGGTGGTCGATTTCATGGCGTCGATGACCAACCGTTACTTCCTGTCGCTGCACCGCCACCTGTTCCCCGAAAGCCCCGACAACGTTTCGGCGCGCGACTACTGCGCGTCGTTGAAGGACATGAAATGAAACTAGTAATCGCATCCGACCTGCACGGGGCCGCACCCGCCGTGCGAGCCCTGGCCAAACGAATCGAGGAGGAATGCCCCGATCGCATACTGCTTCTGGGCGACCTGCTGTACCACGGCCCGCGAAACGACCTTCCGCAGGGTTACGACCCAAAGGAGGTTTTCGCCATATTGAACGGCATGGCCGGCAAAATCATGGCCGTGCGCGGCAACTGCGACTCCGAGGTTGACCAGATGGTGCTCGACTTCCCCTGCATGGCCGATTTCAGCATCATCGCGGCCGATGACCATCTGATGTACATGAGCCACGGGCATCTGCCGGGCAAAACGCCCGACGACCCGCCGAACCTTGCCGCGGGCAGCGCGTTTCTGTACGGACACACGCACATCAAGCGGCTCGAGATGTTCGACGACGTGCTGCTGGTGAACCCCGGAAGCACGTCGATTCCCAAGGACGGCATCGCCAGCTACGCCGTTTATGAGCGCGGCAGCTTCGTGTTGAAGACGCTCGACGGCGAGATATTGCAAGCCGCTAGCTGGAAACCCCAGTTCAAGGTGCTGCATTAGGGGAATGCACCGTCGCGCTTCGCGCTCTCTAATTATGGAACGAGCTTTCGCTCGTCCCTACGAAAAATGGGGGGGAAGGCGCAGCACGATTTTGTGGGTTCGAGCGAAAGCCCGAACAGCCCCAATGAACGCATAGCACGACACTGATTTGATGCTCTGCTGCTGGCGTTGGGGTCGAAAGCCCCCACAATCCCCTACGACAGCCTTCCGCGCTCTACCGTATAGGCCACGTCGCAGATGGCTGATGTGGAGGCTCGATGACTCACCAGGACGATGGTCTTGCCCTCGCGGCCCTCGGAAAGCGCGCGCAGCACGGCGGCCTCGTTCAAGCTGTCCAGGTTGCTGGTCGGCTCGTCGAGCAGCACGAACGGCGCGTCATGCAGGAACATGCGCGCAAGGCCGATGCGCTGACGTTCTCCGCCGGAAAGCGTGTCGCCTAGCTCGCCGACCTGCGTATCAAGGCCCTGCGGCAAGCGATCGATCAGCGAAGTCAACGCCGCCTTTTCCACGGCAACTCGAAGCTGATCTTCGGACGCATTCGGCCGTGCAAGCATAATGTTCTCGGCGATGGTGCCAGCGAACAGGTGCGTTTCCTGCGTCATATAGCCCTGCATATCGCGAAGGCTTTCCGTATTCACTCGGCGAACGTCCACATCGGAGATGCTGATGACACCGCGCGTCGTGTCCCAGAAACGCATGAACAGCTTGCACAGCGTCGACTTGCCCGAACCGCTTTTACCGTCCAAGTGCACGATGGTGCCGGGCTCCACCTGCAGGTTAATATCCTTGAGCACGGGCGTATCGCCGTACGCGAAATCGACGCGGGACGCAGCGGCACCGGTGAACGCCTCCAGGTCGCAGCCGTTTTCGACATCGCGGGTTTGCGGCTGCTCGTCAAGCAGGTCAAGCACGCGCGCGCCGCTGGCAAGGGTCTGCTGCAAGGTAGAACCCAGATTGGCCACGGCGATGACAGGGCCGAACGACGACATGAGCGCCGCGCAGGAAACAAGCGCCTGACCGGCGGAAATCGTGCCGTTCAAGCAAAGCCAGCCCGCCAGCAGCGCAACGGCAACGTCGAGCGCGAGCACAAGGCCGTTCGTCGCCGACATGAACTGCGCC
>CAVBPP010000088.1:0-24105 GCA_963597295.1 Paratractidigestivibacter sp.
ATCTATTTCTCAGCCATTGCCGACCCCGGGTCGTCCGTTGTCGTGGCCTGGGGCTACGCAACCACGATCTCCTCGCTGGTGCTGGCATTGCTCATGCCGTTTTTGGGCAGCCTCGCTGACCTCAAGGGCAACAAGAAGAAGTTCCTGATGGGCACCATCGGCACCGGCGCGGTGACGCTGGCCATTATGGGCGTGCCGGGCGACGCGATGGCGTTTCTGGTGCTGTACGTCGTATCGTCGGTCATGCTGAACGCATCGCTGGTGTTTTACGACGCATTCTTGATCGACGCCGCCGACGAGGACCGTCTTGACGAGGTTTCCAGCCAGGGTTATGCCTGGGGCTACATCGGTTCATGCGTGCCGTTCATCATTTGCTTGGTGCTCGTGCTGTGCGGCAGCTCCATCGGCGTCGACCAGCTGACCGGCATTCGCATTTCGTTCGTGATCACCGCGGTATGGTGGGTGGCGTTTTCGGTGCCCATCTGCAAAAACGTGCATCAGACGCACTACAAGCCGCGCGAGCAGCACCTGTTCCGCCGCACGTTTGCAGGCTTGGCCGCCACCTGCAAGAAAATTTGGAAGGACAAGCGCCTGCGCATGTTCATGCTGGCTTTTTTCTTCTACATCGACGGCGTGCATACCATCATCACGATGTCCACCAGTTACGGCACCGACCTGGGGATTTCGTCGACGTTGCTCGTGCTGGCGCTTTTGGTGACGCAGTTCGTGGCGTTCCCATCCGCTATCGCTTACGGTCGTCTGGCAGCGCGTTTCGGCACGCGGAAGATGCTGCTCATCGCCGTGTTCGCGTATTTCTGCATCACGTTGTTCGCGGCATTCTTCCTGCGTTCGGCTGCTGAGTTCTGGGTGCTTGCGGTGTGCGTCGGCCTGTTCCAAGGCGGTATCCAGGCGCTGTCGCGCAGCGAGTTCGGCAAGCTGATCCCGAAGGAGCACGCCAACGAGTACTACGGCTTCTTCGATATCTTCGGTAAATACGCAACCATCATGGGCACGTTGCTGGTCAGCATGTTCACTCAGCTCACCGGCTCGAGCAGCATCGGCGTGCTCAGCCTGGTGGTGCTATTCGTCATCGGTTTCGCACTGCTGCTGAAAATGCCCGCCAAGCAGGATTGACGTGCTTGGTTGACGCGGCCAGCCGGCGCTATGCGCGCTTGGGATAGTGTCGGGCTTGCCGACACGGCGTTGTGCGTCTGCAGGCGGGCCTGGCTGATCGTTCGCAATGCCGCAGATCATTGTTGGTCTGCGATTATGGCATGGTGGGTGCTAGTGTGGTGCCCTCATGGATGTAGGGTTATTGCCGGTTTGGTGGTCCGGCAGTACTTTTCGCGATAGAAATTCATTGATTCTCGCATCGTTTTTCAAGTTACGCGGTAACTGGCGGTTCGATTTGTTATCGCAAGTAAACTGCGACCTGCGGTTTTGTTTGCATATCCGTCAATGTTGCCATCTCAACCGGACTCAAGGGGTGTCAAATTGGGCGATTTGGCTCCAAATCTACCGCGCAACTTGAAAAACGATGCACGATTTCGTAATTTTCTATCCAAGATGCCTTCGCAGTGTGGTGCGCATCTCTTTGCGCCCCCGCATGCGTTCCGTACAGGCTGTTCGTCTCCTCGCTATTGAGCAAGTATGCTCTCCGCGGCTCTGCCCGCGTTCATGCCGTGTTAAACGGGCTACTTGACGGCGATGGACGTTCGAAAGCGCCTTGCTGCCGGCCGCACGCCAGTTCAAGGACGCAGCCCTAATTCCAACCGAAGCTGCCTGCGCTGTTCGATGGTCTTATGGTCGCAGCGCGTAATCCTTTTGCCGGTAATGCGCGCCAGGTTGTTTGCCAGTTCGTTGAATGCCCATCCGCTGGCCAGGTCATCATTCGAGACGTTTATCGATTTGACCCCAATAGCCTCCAGCGCGACCCGGCGCCGCGCGTCATCTGCGATTTTGTGTTTCTCTGCGTGAAACTCGTCGCTGTCGTATTCCAAATCGAGTTTGCTTTTGGGCCAATACTGGTCGCAAACAAGGTAGCGCTTCCCGGTTTTTCGCGAATCGGGAAGGTCGATTCGATGATTGAGCAACGGCTGCGGGAATCCGTATCCGCCCAGCAGATACGGTAGCGAAAGCAGCATGGCCAGTTGCGTTTCTCGAGGAGATGCCGACCCGCCGACGATGTATTTGAGCGCTCGTTTTGCGTTTACGCGGCCGGGAAAGTGCGGTGCGGCCTCGATAAGCCTTTTGAGCTTGACGACCGTGGTTGCCGGCTTTGCCCGATAGGTCACGGGGCCGTATCTCTCCGATACGTAAGTGCCGCAAAGTTCATATCCAAGCTCGATGAGCTGCACGAGCGTAATGCGCGCGGCCAGCTGCGCGAATGCGAACTCGGGAGTGCTCATTGCATACTGCCGATCGATTCTGATGAAAGCATGCGAAGGCAGGGGAGTGCTGAAGATTCTGGCCGTCGCATCGCTGTTCTTCACGCGCGACGAGCAATTGGATACCAGGATTTCTATCGGCTTTTGGCATCCTTCGGGCATGTGGTTTGGTACATGCGGCTGTTTGGTGAGCAAGAATCGGGGAGATACATATGCCGTATCGTGGATCCTCTGCATCGGGGTGCCGAAGGGATCGGTTGCGTCTTGCTGGGCTCGCGCGTGCGACCAGTAGCGTAACGCGGAGTAGCCTCCGACGCAGACGATGTTGCTGTTGCGGGGTTTGCTGTCGTCCATGAATCGCTCCTTTGCTTGCTGAGCACATCATGTGCCAAGGTTCTTGCGCGAAGCTTGCCGATTACCCTGGAGTAGCTTGCATAATCCTGGCAGGATCCCAGCACTGGTTGCTGAAGCTGCCGGCGATTATGGTTATGCCGGATCGTCGCGCAATCCCGATGCTCTCCACGCAGCCCTTCGCGGGCATCGCCGCTCCGCGCATCATCAGCTGCAAACGCTCTTCCATGCCCTCGCATGCGCTGGCGGTATGGCATTCGAAGTCATCCCATCCGATGGTTACGGGCTGGTTCATGACCTCTTCAATAGCGCGGTCGATGTTTCGGTACACGCTTTCGCGGCTCGCGTAGTCGCTTTCGTACATGAAAGCCGTACGCAGCTCGTGGCTGATTGCAAGGCCGTAGTACATGGGGTTTCCTTTCTTCCTGGGGTTCACCTGCGGCGAGGGCTTCGCGCGGAAGCACTCGCCGAAGGCGGCGGGGTCAAGCCCCGCGCCCTCGCTAGTCGAAGTAGTGCAGAAAGTAGTAACTCCTTGTGTTGTCGGCGTTGCAGATGGTGGGGTACGCCCCGAACCAGCGCATGACCAGTTGGCCGCCGGAATAGTCGGATAACTCGCGCTGCAGGCGGTCGCGCCTTCTAGCCAGCTGGTCGGCCTTTCTCGCGAGGAAGTCGCGCGGCTTTCCGTCGGGTTTGTAGTTGCATGGGTTCTCTTCGGCTTCCGTTTGACGCTCGTCGGCCATCACGAAACGCTGAATGCGGTCCAGAAGCGACGCGGCATCCGCTACGCGCTTGATGGTCGCGCCGCCGGTCATGTCCGCCATATCCCAAGCGGACTGCTCGCGCTGCAGCCAGACCATGTCGTGCTTGCTTATGCGCCATGTCGGGGTCTCGGGTCGGTGCGCGGGCATATCGTCGATAGTTTCCTGTAGTTCCTCGGGGGTCATGGTTGGGGTGGCCATTTCGTGGTATCCTTTCGTTAGACGTTATGGGGTTACTTGTTGCGGCGCAGCCTTTCAATTAAGGCCGTCACCAGCACCGCCGTTATGGCGGCTATGATTGCGTTCATCGGGTCACCTCCTAACACGGGGCGGGTGCTAGCCGCCCCGCGCGTCATGGTTCGGGCTAATGCCTGAACCGCCTTATGATGGTTTTTGCCAGGTCATACAGAATCGCGGATAACAACCCTGCTATGACGCTTTGCAAAAACCCTAGAGCTTCAAGCATCGCATCACCTCCTTTCACTGCTAGGGGGTGGGGCTTTGCTTTCAAGCCCCGGTAAACTCGCCGTATCCGGCGGGCTTGCCGGGGCTTGCTCTTTCGGGCAAGTCCCTAACGGATTACGCGCACTCATCTAGGGGTGCGAAGTAGTTGTAATCTTTCGTGATTTTGGCTAGGCATATTTCGCCTGTTTCCGGGTGCGGGAATTCGAAACCCACCGTGAAAGTCATGGTGTTATGCGCCGTGATGCACAGGCAGTAGCCGTTCAGTTCCTCGCATAACTCCTCGCAATAGCGGAACGCGCGGGCTTTCGCGGCGCTGTATCGCCCGTACACGTCTTCTAGGCGGGTATCGTCGCTGTAGAGATATTGGCGATACGAGATTTTGCGCGGGGCGTGAGTCATGTATCCGTTGCGGGTTTCGAAGTCGTATTTCTTGCACATTGTGGTATCCTTTCGTTCGACGTTATGGGGTTACTTGTTGCGCTGGTGAAGCCATTCGAGCAAGGCCGTTACCAGCACGGCGGCTATCGCCGTCGTTGCTAGTCGCATTGGGTCACCTCCTAACCCGGGCGGGTGTGAGCCGCCCGGATAGCGTTTTGCGGCTTAGGCGTTATTTGCGCCGTATTCGCCTTATTGCAGCTTTTGCAAGGTCATAAACAAGGGCGGCTGTAACGCCCGTTATGACGCTCTGCAAAAACCCTAGAGCTATATCCATCGGCTCACCTCCTTATGTCCGGTGGGCTTCGGATTAAGCCCCGGCAAACGCGCCGTATCGGTTCGCTTGCCGGGGCTTGCTCTTGTCTTGAGCAATTCCCGGTATTCGGCTTTCAAGGTTCGCGCCCCGGTGGGGGCTTCGGGCTTGCGCCCCGGGCTTGCCGCCCGCGCCGTTCGGCGTGGTTAGGGCTGTCCGCGAATCGGTGTCGAGCGATTTTTGTTTTGGTCTGGCGAAGCAAGGAGCCAAAGTCTTACGTTCGTCCTACTGGGTATTTGTCCGGATCAGTCAAGTTGAGTAAATCGGATATAAATAAAATCAGTCGATTTGTGCATCGTTTTTCAAGTTGCGCGGTGAATTTGGGCCCAAATCGCTTGTTTTGACGGGCTTAGCGCTTGGCCAAAGCGCTCGAAATGCAACAGAGACGGACAAAATCGCAGGTCACGGTTTGTTGCGGATAACAAATCAACTCGCCAGTTACCGCGCAACTTGAAAAACGATGCAAGATTTCGCGATTTTCTATCCAGAACGCCATTGGGCTGGTTTTTGCTGCGCTCGCTCAACGTGCGACTCCGCGCAAACATCGCAGTGCGTCGAAGCTGGCATTGGGAACATCGAGGAAGCTTTCGGCGTGGCTACATAGACTTGCAAGATGGTAAAAAGCCTGTTGAGATATGCTTTTGATTGCTAATGCTGCCGTGCGGCAGTAATTTGTTCCGGCCAATTGAATTTGAGCTTTGGACGCTGTGGCTTCGAGGTGCGCCTTTAAGGCCCGTGCGCAATGCGTGGCATTCGCTGCTTGCCATTTTGCGCCATCCCGTCGGTCAGGCTTGTCTGCCCCGCGTCGTCCCTCGCCGCCTGCCCAGTCCGCCCCGGCGCCAGTCCTTGCGCACGTTCGCTGTGGAATTGCGGCCCGCAGCCGCTCTTTTACACGTGAGGCGCGGGGTTTTTGCTATAGTGGCACCCAATTGGAATCCGCAAATCAAGAGGAACCGCATGTCGCTTATCGTTTGCAAATTCGGGGGCACGTCCGTCGCCAGCCCCGAGCGCATCCAGATGGTTGCGAAAAAGCTCATAGCGAAGAAGCAGGCCGGCCATGATGTCGTGGCGGTCGTGTCCGCTATGGGCAAAACCACCGACGAGCTGGTGGGACTGGCCGCGTCGCTGAATCCGAACCCGCCCGCGCGCGAGATGGACCGCCTGCTTTCCACCGGCGAGCAGGTGTCCATGACGCTTTTGGCCATGGCTATAGAGGCTCGCGGCTACAAGGCCATGAGCTTTACCGGTCGTCAGGCCGGCATCGAAACCGACTCCACGCACAACAAGGCCAAAATCGCCATGGTGCACAGCGAACGCGTGCGCGATGCGCTCGATCGCGGCGTGATCGCCGTCGTCGCGGGCTTTCAGGGCATGGACCAAAACGGCGATATCACCACGCTTGGCCGCGGCGGCTCGGACACCACGGCGGTCGCGGTGGCGCACGGCCTGGGCGCCGACGTGTGCGAGATTTACTCCGATGTCGATGGCGTTTACACCGCCGACCCGCGCATTTGCCCGCGCGCGAAGAAGCTCGACTGCATCAACTACGAGGATATGCTGGAACTTTCGGGCGCCGGCGCCGGCGTGCTGCAGATGCGCGCCGTCGAGTTCGCCCGTAAATACAACGTGGTCATTCATTCCCGCTCGGCGTTTTCCGATGCCGAGGGCACCTATGTCAAGGAGGAAACCGACATGATGGAGGAAGCCGTCATCACCGGCATCGCGCACGACACTTCGGAAGTGAAGGTGACCATCCGCGGCGTGCCCGACATGTCCGGCGTGGCCGCCCGCCTGTTCGGCGCGCTCGCTGCGAACCAGGTCAGCGTGGACATGATCATCCAGAACGTGTCGCAGGACGGCATCACCGACATCAGCTTCACCTGTCCGGGCGCCGATGAGAAGCGCGCGGTCGAAACGGTCGAGCGCATCGTGCCCGACATCAATGCGCGTGAATACGCCGTCGACGACGACATCGCCAAGGTCAGCATCGTGGGCACCGGCATGAAGTCGAGCCCCGGCGTGGCCGCGAAGGCTTTCCAGACGCTCGGCGAGAACCAGATCAACATCCTGGCTATCTCTACGTCGCCTATTCGCCTGTCCGTTGTGGTGGACAGCGCGCAGACGGCCGCGGCGGTGCGCTGCCTGCATACTGCGTTCGGGCTGGACTCGGACAGCGTGTTCGAGGAAACGCAGCTTTCCGCCGAGGAAATTGCCGCGAAGATGAACAAGGGCCGCTAGGCCTGTTGGGTGCGACGGGCAGCCGTTGCGCGACTTGGCCCGCGCGCGTTGCGCTTGCGGTGCCCGATGCGGCATGATGCGGATGCGCGGGTGGCCGTTGGACGATTGGGCCCGCGTGTGTGGTACGCGCCGCGTGCGTTGCGTTTACGATGCCCGATGCGGCGCGATGCGAATGTCGAACGCGTTTGCGCGGCGTGGGTGCTGATCTGACCTGTCGAGCGCATTTTCCGCAGCGTAGGGCGCGGAGTTGACGACGAGCGGGGAAGCAAGCGCGCCTGTTGAACGCCGTTCGTGTGCGGCCGCGTGGAGCGAGCGCCGACTGAATCGCGCCGCTCGCGTTTGCTTGCCTGGCGATAAGCCGTCGGGCGAATACGATGGGATCGTTTTCGAAGGAGTGCAAACTTTCGCCTCAGTGGGCGAAGATGGTAAGGAGAACGCTATGGCTTGGACGAAGGCTATGCCGGCAAACCCGGTGGTTGCGGTTTGCGGCGCTACGGGCGCCGTGGGCAACGAGTTTCTGAAAGTGCTGCACGACCTGGACTTCCCGGCGTCGAAGGTCATTGCGTTGGCATCGGTTCGCTCGGCTGGCAAGACGCTGCCGTTCGAAGGCTGCGGCCAGGTTCCCGCGGGCGATCTTACCGTGCAGGAGATGACCCCCGAGTCGTTCGAGGGCGTCGACATCGCGCTGTTTTCCGCCGGCGCGGGCGTGTCGAAGGCCATGCGCGAGGCCGTGGTAGCCGCCGGCGCGGTGATGATCGACAACTCGAGCGCCTTCCGCATGGAAGATGACGTGCCGCTGGTGGTGCCCGAGGTGAACCCCGGCGACGTGAGCTGGCATAGTGGCGTCATTGCCAACCCCAACTGCTCGACCATTCAGATGGTGGTGGCGCTGCACGCGCTCGAGCAGATCGCGCCGCTCAAGCGCGTGGTCGTGTCCACGTACCAGGCGGCTTCCGGCGCGGGCGTTGCGGCCATGAACGAGCTGTTCGATCAGACGCGCGACTACTTGGACGGCAAAGACTTCACGCCGCAGGCCTTCAGCGACCAGATCGCGTTCAACATCATCCCGCACATCGACGTGTTCCTGGACGATGATTCCACCAAGGAAGAGTGGAAGATGGTCGTGGAAACGAAGAAGATCATGGGTCACCCCGACCTGGGCGTTGCCGCCAACTGCGCGCGCGTGCCCGTGCTACGTTGCCATGCCGAATACGTGAACGCGGAGTTCGACGGCCCCATCACGCCTGATCAGGCGCGTGAGGCGTTCGCTGCGGCGCAGGGCATCACGCTGAACGACAAGCCCGCCGAGAACGGTTACCCCATGCCCGGCCTGCTGGCCGGCTCCGACGACGTGTACGTCGGCCGCGTGCGCCGCGACGCCAGCGTGGAAAACGGCATTTCGTTCTGGTGCGTGGAAGATCAGATCCGCAAGGGCGCCGCGCTGAACGCCGTGCAGATCGCCCAGCTGCTGCTGCCGTAAGCTGCTGCACCTCGGACGCCCGCGGTGGTGCCGGGGCGTCCGAGGTGCTACACTCAAGAAAGCAAGGTGGCTGCCGCTGCTACGGCGGCTACCCCGTGGTTTCAAGTTTGTAGCTTGATCGAAGTAGCCGTCTTCCGTATTTAGTGGGGGCGGCTATTTCACTTCTTGAACCTGCAAGTAAGCTCGATAACCGCTATCACAACCAGACGGAATGTGAACAAATCTGTGTAGGCAACCATGGGCTTGCCTCCTTGGGTCAGGGGGTAGCCCGCCGCCTTGCTGAAGGTGGCGGAGAGGAATGCCGGTACCCGCCCAGTGCCAATTGCGAAGAATTAGGACTTATGCCGAAGAAGCCGAAGAAGATACGCCTTGACGAACTCCTTGTTGAGCAGGGGGTATTCTCCGATGCCGGCGAAGTGCTGCGGGCGGTTTTGGCGCACGAGGTGAAGGTTGACGACGTGTACGTCACCTCGGCCGCCGTGAAGGTGGCGCCAGATGCCGATATCGTCGTGAAGGGCCGTAAGCGCTTCGTGTCGCGCGGCGGTCACAAGCTGCAGGGCGCGCTCGATGCGTTTGGGCAGGACGTGACGGGCCTGCGCTGCATCGATATCGGCAGTTCGACCGGCGGTTTCTCCGATTGCCTACTGCAGGCGGGCGCGGCAAGCGTGGCTTGTGTGGACGTGAACTATGGCCAGCTGGCGTGGAAGTTGCGCCAAGACGAGCGCGTGTCCGTATTCGAGCGCACGAACATCAAGCTGGCCGACCCGGCGGAACTCGGCGCGCCGTTCGACCTGCTGGTGGCCGACCTCAGCTTCATCGGCCTGGCGTCGCTGGCTCCGGCGTTCGCACGGCTGTGCGAGCGGGGGAGCGTGTTCATCGGGCTGATCAAGCCGCAGTTCGAAAGCCGTCACGACGAGACTGACCACGGCATCGTGCGCGACGCCGCCGTGCGCGAGCGAACCGTGCAAGAGGTCCGCGACGCGCTTACGGAGGCGGGCTTCAACGTGGAAGGCGTGGTCGAAAGCTCAATCAAGGGCACCGAGGGCAATATAGAATACCTGGTCAAGGCTGTGTTCGATTAAGACGACAGCGCATCGGGCCGGTTTGCTGCGCTCTGGGGCGGCCCAGTGTTCATTTCCGATGAAACGTTCGTGATGCCGGATGACGTAGACGCTTCGTTTGATGGTGAAGTAAGTTTTGAGTAGACGCTGCCAGTGCGAGCGTTGCAATCGTTGTCTGTAAGCTTCGGAGTGCATGAGTGCGACTCCACTTGGTTTTTGCCTGCCGCAGTCACTTGCGTTCGTGAGTTCGGTTTCGCCTTGCCGTAGTCGTTCTCGTTCGTGGGTTCGTTTTCGGTTCGCTACTGGCTTCGCAGGCGCTGTTTCCGGTTTCGTCCAGTGCATTTACCCGACGTCATTTGCCGTTCGCGGCCGGCGGCGGCGCATTCCTGACACAATCGTTTCCAGTTTGTTACAGCGTTATCAAGCGCGTGTTACGAAAAGTTACGTGCGCCTGCGCGGCCGCTAAACTCCTAAGTCAGGTTGCTATACCCAAATGCAGGCAACCGAATGAAGACGAAGGAATAACCCATGGAATCTATTCAGACGACCTGCGCAGATTCATTTGCGGAAAACGTTGCCGCCGCGGCCCCGGCCGGGCCTGCGAGCGCGGCGGCCCCCGCGGCCGGCGTGGCTGGCGCCACCACCGCCGCCTCCGCGAAACCTGCGCGCGGACTTTACCGTTCCTCTTACGAACATGACGCGTGCGGCATCGGCGCGCTCGCGCACCTGAAGGGCCAGCGCAGCCATGCCATGCTCGACGACGCGCTTTCGGTGCTGGTGAACCTGGAGCACCGCGGCGGCACCGGCCTTGAGCGCAACACCGGCGACGGTGCCGGCGTGCTGTTCCAAATTCCGCACCGCTTTTTCCGCAAGGAAGCGCAGAAGGAAGGTCAGCTGCTGCCCGATGAGGGCGATTACGGCGTGGCCATGCTGTTCTTCCCGCACGACGACGAGCAGGGCGTGCGCGACGCGAAGCGCACCTTCGAGGAGGGTTGCGCGAAGTGCGGCGTGCCGCTGATGTTCTGGCGCGAGGTGCCCGTCGACCCGCACGACCTGGGTTCGACCGCCATTGCCTGCATGCCCACCATCTTGCAGGCGTTCCTGCGCCGCCCGGACGATGTTACCGCAGGTCAGGACTTCGAGCGCAAGCTGTACGTGTGCCGCCGCACCATCGAGCGCGCCGCCGACGCCAACCCGGCGCTTGCGGGCAAGATCTTCTACGTGTGCTCGATGTCCAGCCGCACCATCGTGTACAAGGGCATGCTGGTGGCAACGCAGATGCGCCGCTTCTTCACCGACCTGAACGATGCGGCCGTGGAAACCAGCCTGGCGCTGGTGCACTCGCGCTATTCGACGAACACGACGCCTAGCTGGGAGCGCGCGCATCCGAACCGCTACATCATCCATAATGGCGAGATCAACACCCTGCGCGGCAACATTTCCTGGACGCGCGCACGCGAGCCGAAGCTGTACAGCCCGGTGCTCGGCGACGACCTGAAGCAGACCTTGCCGATCATCAATCGCGAGGGCTCCGACTCTGCCATCTTGGACAACGTGCTGGAATTCCTGGCGATGAACGGCCGCCCGCTAGACCGCGCCGTGACCATGATGATCCCCGAGCCGTGGGACAACAACGATCGCATTTCCGACAAGCGCCGCGCCTACGACGCCTACCAGTCCATGCTGATGGAGCCTTGGGACGGACCTGCGGCAATCGCGTTCACCGACGGCAAGATGCTCGGCGCCGCGCTCGACCGCAACGGCCTGCGCCCGGCGCGCTACTACGTCACGCGCAACGACTGGCTGATCCTGTCTTCCGAGGTGGGCACCATCGACGTCGATCCGGCGAACATCCTGCAGGCTGGCTGCCTGGGCCCCGGCGAGATGCTCGAGGTGAACCCCGACGAGGGCCGCGTCATCTGGAACGACGAGATTCGCGACCGCTACGCCAACGAGAAGCCCTACCGCGACTGGCTTGACGAGGAAACCCTGGCCGTCGATGACCTGGCCGCGCCCGCGCCCGACAGCCTGCCGGCCCCTCGCGACGCCGCCGAGCCCTTCACGCGTCGCATGGCGAAGCTGGGCTACCACTTCGATGATGTGCAGGAGCTGGTGCGCCCGATGGCCGAGCAGGGCAAGATCCCGCTGGCGTCCATGGGCACCGATGCGCCGCTTGCGTGCCTGTCCAAGAAGCAGCGCAGCTTCTTCGATTACTTCAACCAGCTGTTCGCCCAGGTGACGAACCCGCCGATCGACGCATTGCGCGAAAGCTTCGTCACGTCGACCGTGCTGTACGTGGGCAACCACGGCAACATGCTGGAAGATTGCCGCGACACGTGCCGCCTGGTGCGCCTGGAAAGCCCGATGCTCACGCACGACGAGTTCAACCGCCTGTGCGCCATCGACCGCGTCGGCTTCAAGATGCAGCGTTTTGCCTGCACCTATGAGCGTACGTCCGCGCCCGGCGCGCTAACCGAGGCGTTGAACGAGCTGTGCGTCGACGTTGAGCAGGCCATCCGCGAGGGCGCGAACCTGATCGTGCTTTCCGACCGCACGGCCGCGGGCGAGGTGTCCATCCCCAGCTTGCTTTCGCTGGGTGCCGTGCATAACCACCTGATCAAGGTGGGCCTGCGCACCGACGCCGATTTGCTGGTGGAAACCGGCGACGCCATGCGCGCGCACGATTTCGCCTGCTTGGTGGGCTATTCCGCGTCGGGCATCTACCCGTACGCCGCGCATGAGATCATCCGCGACCTGTGCGAGAGCGGCCAGATCTCCATCTCCGGCGACGAGGCCGTGGCCAACTACGACCGCGCCGTCACCGCCGGCATCACCTCCATCATGTCGAAGATGGGCATCTCCACGATGCAGGGCTACCATTCCGCGCAGATCTTCGAGATCTTGGGCCTGGACGATTCCCTGGTGGACGCCTACTTCACGCATACCTCCACGCGCATCGGCGGCTTGAATGCCGAGGGCGTGCAGCGCGAGCTGAACGAACGCTACGATGCGGCCTTGGCGCTTGAGAAGACGCCGGCGCCCGATCAGCTGCCGACGCTGGGCGTGACGTCGTGGCGCCCCATCGACGGCGAAGATCACCTGATCAACCCGCAGACCATCTATCTGCTGCAGCGTGCCGTGCGCGAGGGCGACTACGACCTGTTCCGCGAATACAGCGCCGCATGCCATGTGCCCGGACGCGCCGTCACCCTGCGCGACCTGCTGGAATTCGCCCCGCAGGGTCAGCCCGTGCCGCTTGACGAGGTGGAACCCGCTTCTGAGATTGTCAAGCGCTTCAACACCGGCGCCATGTCCTACGGTTCCATTTCCAAGGAAGCGCACGAATGCTTGGCCATCGCGATGAACCGCCTGGGCGGCAAGTCGAACACCGGCGAGGGCGGCGAGGACCCGGCGCGCGAGACGCCGCTGGCAAACGGCGACAGCAAGCTTTCCGCCATCAAGCAGGTGGCGTCGGGTCGCTTCGGCGTGACCAGTCGTTACCTGTCGAGCGCCATTGAGATTCAGATCAAGATGGCCCAGGGCGCCAAGCCCGGCGAGGGTGGCCATTTGCCCGGCAAGAAGGTGTACCCGTGGATCGCCGAGGTGCGCCGTTCGACCCCGGGCGTGGGACTCATTAGCCCGCCGCCGCATCATGACATCTATTCGATCGAGGACTTGGCCGAGCTGATCTTCGACCTGAAGAACGCCAACCCCGGCGCACGCGTTTCCGTGAAGCTGTGCGCGCTTGCGGGCGTGGGCACCATCGCCACCGGCGTGGCGAAGGGCGGCGCCGACAAGATCACCATCGCGGGTCACAACGGCGGCACCGGCGCGGCCCCGCGCGATTCCATCTATCATGCGGGCATCCCGTTCGAGATCGGCCTGGCCGAAACGCAGCAGACGCTTCTGCGCAACGGCCTGCGTTCGCGCGTGGTTGTGGAAACCGACGGCAAGCTGATGTGCGGCCGCGACGTGGCCATCGCCGCGTTGCTGGGCGCCGAGGAATTCGGCTTCGCCACCATGCCGCTTATCGCCATGGGCTGCGTGATGCAGCGCGACTGCCAGCAGGACACCTGCCCGGTCGGCATCGCCACGCAGAACTGCAAGCTGCGCGGGTGCTTCAACGGCAAGCCCGAATACGTGGTGAACTTCATGACGTACGTGGCCGAGGAGCTGCGCGAGATCATGGCCGAGCTGGGCTTCCGCACCGTCGATGAGATGGTTGGCCACCCCGAGTGCCTGCGCCAGGTTGCCGTCGAGGGCAACTGGAAGGCCAATGAGATGGACTTGAGCGACATGCTGGCCAGCGTCACGAATGAATTCGGCCGCTCGATTCCGGGCGCCGAGGGCAAGCACTTCCTGCCCTCGATGGCTGCCGATTGCGGGCTTGACAAGGCGCTCGACGCCACGCTGTTCATCCCGTACACGGCCGCTGCGCGCGAGCATTTGGAGCCGATCCGCTTCCGTGCCGACATTGCTAACGTCAACCGCTGCGTGGGCACGATGCTCGGCAGCCAGGTGACGCGCCAGCACCCCGAGGGCCTGCCCGAGGGGTCCATCACGGTGGACTGCGACGGTTCGGGCGGCCAGAGCTTCGGCGCGTTTCTGCCGAAGGGCGTCACGCTCAACATCACCGGCGACGCCAACGATTACTTCGGCAAGGGCCTTTCCGGTGGCGTGCTTACCGTGCGCCCGCCCGAGGCCGCAACCTACAAGTTCGACGAGAACGTCGTGGTCGGCAACGTGGCCTTCTACGGCGCCACGTCGGGTAAGGGCTTCGTGAACGGCCTTTCCGGCCAGCGCTTCGCCGTGCGCAACTCCGGCGCGACGGTGGTCGTCGAGGGCGTGGGCAACCACGGCTGCGAGTACATGACCGGCGGTATCGCGCTGATTTTGGGCGAGGTTGGGCCGAACTTCGCGGCCGGCATGTCCGGCGGCGTGGCGTATGTGTACGACAAGTTCGGCACGCTCGCCGGCAACTGCAACCTAGACATGGTGCGCCTGTGCGAGCCTTCCGCCGACGAGGTGGAGCTGATCCGCGGGCTTATCGAGGAGCATGCCGAGCGCACGCAAAGTCCGCGCGGCATCAAGTTGCTGTACCAGTTCGACACCCTGAAGCGCCATTTCGTCAAGGTGATCCCGCGCGACTACGAGCGCGTGATGGACGCCGTGGCTAAGGCCGAGGCGCAGGGCAAATCGCATGAAGAGGCGTTGCAGATCGCATTCGACGCCATGACGGAAGGGAAGTAGGCAATGGGCAAGCCCGGAGCATTTTTGGAACACGGTCGCGTGGCCCACAGCCTGCGACCCGTTGACGAGCGCGTGCGGGACTTCAACGACCTGCATGTGGCGCTATCTGAGGAAGAGCAGCAGGTTCAGGCGAGCCGCTGCATGGCCTGCGGCGTGGCGTTTTGCCAGTTCGGCGCATCGTTCGGCAAGGCGCGCCCGAGCGGCTGCCCGCTGCACAATTTGATTCCCGAGTGGAACGACCTGGTGTATCGCGGCCAGTGGGACGAAGCCGCCAAGCGACTTTCGCTGACGAGCCCGATGCCCGAGTTCACGAGCCGCGTGTGCCCTGCGCTGTGCGAGGCCGCATGCAACCTGGCCCGCAACGACGAGGCGGAAACCATTCACGATAACGAACGCGCCATTTCCGATTGGGAGTGGGCGCATGGCGGGCCGCGCCGCTTCGAGCCGGCCGCAGCCGACGCGCCGAGCGTTGCCGTGGTGGGCTCTGGTCCGTCCGGCCTGGTGGCGGCCTGGGATTTGGCCCGACGCGGCGCGCGCGTGACCGTTGTCGAGCGCGCGGACCGTGCAGGCGGCCTGCTGATGTACGGCATCCCCAACATGAAGCTTGAGAAGTCGGTGGTGCAGCGCCGTGTCGATCTGATGGTCGAGCTGGGCATTGAGTTTCGTTTCGGGGTCGACGCCGCCGACGCTGATGTGGCTGCCGGATTGGCCGACGAATTCGACGCCGTGGTCATTGCCGCCGGCGCCTGCGTACCCCGCGGCGTTGGGGCCGAAGGCTTCGACGAGGGCTTGGCAACGGGCGATGTGGTGTACGCGGTCGATTACCTGTCCGAGCAGACCCGCGCGTTGTTGGAAGGCCGCGAACCCGCCATCACTGCAGCTGGCAAGCAGGTTGTGGTCATCGGCGGCGGCGACACGGGCAACGACTGCATGGGCACCGCCGTGCGCCAGGGCGCCAAGAGCGTTCGCCAGCTGGAATACGGCCCGTGCGCACCCGAGCAGCGCGCCGCGGCGAACCTGTGGCCCGAATGGCCCATCGTCAAGAAGACCGACTACGGCCAAGAGGAAGCCGCCGCGATGCAGGGCGAGGACCTGCGCGAATGGTGCGCCGACACGCAGAAGGTGTTCGTCGAGGGCGGCCATGTGACGGGCATTCAGGTGCATACGTTCGACTGGTCGTCCGGCAAGCCCGTGCACGTGGAAGGCTCCGAGCGCACCTACGATGCGCAGCTGGTGCTGGTGGCCTGCGGCTTCAGCGGCCCCGAGCGCGGCGTGTTCGACGCGTTCGGCGTGTCGATGGCAACCGAGGGGCGCCCGCTTCCCGTGATGGAGGGCGCGACGCACCGCGCGGCTGGCAAGTCCGGCATCTACGCCGCCGGCGACGCCAAAAACGGCAGCAGCCTTGTGGTGAACGCCATGGTCGACGCCCTGAAATGCGCCGCGGAAGTGGCTAGCGACCTGGGGCTGTAGGGAGTACGCTCCGCTCGCTGGCGCTTTGACGCCGGCAATCAAAGCACCCTTAAGGTCTTATCACGCATGAAAAATGCCTGCGATCGCTTATGCAATCGCAGGCATTTTTATCTCTACATCACCGGTTGTGGCCGAGCGCAAGGCTCTGTCGCAGCTCAGCCGTTGCCGTCTCAAGCGGGCGTCCGGGATTCGCAGGACGCCCCCAATCGGGTCGAACGCGCCGCACGCCCCGCAAGCGCCGCGCTGCTACTGCTGGCGCCTGCCGCGTCGCGCTGCGCAAGCGGCGCTCGCGCCGGCGGCAACCGCGCAGCACAGCAGGGCGGAACCGACGGCGAACGTGCTATCGCCAGTCTTGGCGGTAGCCGACGCCGCGCTGTTGCTCGCCGTCTGCTCCGGCTCCGGCGTTGCGCCAGACGAGGCGTCCGACCACGAGCAAGCCGTGGACAATCCCTTGATGGCGAAGTTGTCGATCACGTAATCGCTGCCCGCCTTCGTCTCGGATACGCCCTTCCAATCGGCCCAGGTTCCGTTCTCGTACGTCCAGCTTTCGCCGGCGTTCACCTTTACGACGTATTCGCCCTGCCGCTGGCTATCGAACATGCCCTTTTTGCCTTCCGCGGCCAACTGCACGTATTCGTCGCCGCACTTCTGCGTGACGACGATCGAATAACGTTGCCCTTTGCGCATGGCAACCCCGCCGTCTTCGTTGTCGATCATCAGGCGATGGAACCCGCCGTATGCGTACGTGGCGCTACCCGTGTACGCAAGCTCGCCGTCGGTCGGGTTGGTCGCGTCGTCTGCCAGCAGGTACACCTCGTAGGTGACCTCGGTGTTCTGCTTGGCCGTCTCGCAGGTGACGGCGCGCAGCAGGCGGTCTTCCGTTGCGGTGAACTCGTTGGACGAGCTGATCTTCTCGGTCGAGGTGTCCACCAACGTGTCGGTGGCGACCAGGTAGTTGTACTGGTCGCGAATGAACTTCTCGTTCGAGGTGGACGTGTTCACGTCGAAGTTGTAAGCGGTAAGGTTCTCGATGGACTCATCGTAATACGAGATCCAGTAGTAGCCGGTGTTCTCGCCGTTCTCGACGATGCCCCAATCGTAGGGGAATTCCTCGGTGCTCGACGAACCGTAGCTGTTCTTCACCAGCCAAGCGCCGTCGCCCTTGGGCTGCTGGCTTTCGTTGAAGTTCGATGCCGAGTAATTGTCGTCCCAGCCGACGATGGTGACGGCATGCGGCGTGTTGATGCGCACCTTGTCCGCTTTGGTGCAGTACTGAGACCAGGTGCTGAAGTTGAACGTCGTTTTCGTTTCGGGGTGGTTGTTCGGTTCCCCTGCCTCGTAGGCGGCGTACATCGCGACCGCGCGCCCGTTCGACAGCTGCTCCTTCACGGCGGCGATGCCCTCGGCGTTGATGCCGGTGTATTCGCCTTGCTCGTCGTAGACGCAGATCTCGGGCAGGTTGTAGCTTTCCTCAAGCTCGTAGGACGATTGGCCGTACAGGTTCGTGGGCACCGTCCACGTGGAATATTTCCAGTCGTTGCTGATCAGGCTTGACCAGTACAGGCGCGTCACCTGATAGCCCTGGCCTTCAAGCTCTTTGGCCTGGTCTTCAGTGAGATATCGTTGCTCTGTTTCGGTCGATCCGGGGGCCTGCACGTTGCACATGATGACCTGCTCGTCGTTGCGGTAGGGGGCCACGGATTCGTCGACCGGCCCGATGCCCGCCGAGAACAGCGTGGTGGCGTAGCGCGGGTAGCCGCCGAATTCCAAGATTTTGCAAATCTGATCATTGCTGAAGATCGACTTGAACCCTTCGCCAGCCTGGGCGCTGCCAGCATACTCGCTGGTCGCTTGCTGATAGGCGAACCAGGCGAGGTAGCGCTCCGACAGATCGATCTGTGCGCTGGGATCGGTTTGACGCAGCTCGGAGAGGATGCTCGTCTCGCTGGCGGCGGTTGCCGCGAACGCCCAGCAGGTGTTCCAGGTGCCCTGGTGCTTCACCGACGTGACCACGCTGTCCGTGCGGTCGCCGTCGCCGTTCGGGTCGCGCAGGTCATACGCGTTCGCGTAGGTTGAAGAGCTGGGCTTCGAGCCCTTTTGGGTTTTGAACGCCAGCGATTGCGTCGCCGCGGTCACGGCGTCGGACGTAGGCGTCGTGTTCGCCAGCGTCGTGCGGAAGTCGCTGCCGGCAAGGGTGAGCTTCGCCTTGGCGTCGGTGAGGGCGGATGCCAGCGTGTCGTGCTGAGTCTGCGTCATCCACACTTCGCTTTCGGCCACATCGGTGCCGTCGGCGCTGATGTTTACGTTATGAAGCGCGGATTCGGCTTTCTTGATGGCCTGCTCAAGTGCGGAAAGCTCTTCGACGCTGGCCCAGCTGCGCGTATCCGAGAATGCTTTGATGGGAGCGTTGTCAATCTCGAAGTTGTCGGCGGCGGTTTTGACGGCCGCGGTGAGCACCGTCCAGTCGGACCAGTCCGTTGTGGCCGACGCGCCCGTCGCGGTGGATTCGCCGGCCGTGTCGTCCGTCGTGCCGTTTGTGTCCGCCGTGGCGTTCGTGGTGGCCTCAGTTGCGCCAGCCGTGCCGTTCGCAGCCGTGCTGCCCGAGTCCGTCGTGTTCGTCGAGCCGTTCGACGCATTGTCGCTGCCGGAAAGCCCAATCCAGCTTTCGCCCGCATTCACCTTCGCGTGGAAGCCGGATCCGGAGTTGTTCATGCCCGCGCTCAGGTAATACTTCCCGTCGTTGTCGCATTTCTGCGTGGTCACCACGGCGTAGCGCTGGCCCTCGCGCATGGCGACCTTGGACGCGTCGTCGAGAGCAATGCGATGGTAGCCGCTGTACGCGTAGGTTTGGCTGCCCGTGTACACCAGATTCGCATGGTCCGCATCCGTCGGCGATTGCGCCTGGTCATCAAGCAGGTACACCTGGTAGGTCACCGTGGTGTTCGGCTTGCAGGTCCAGCTTGACAGGTTGCGCAGCAGCAGGTCGCCCTGCGCGGTGAACACGTTCGAGGCGCTCACCGGCGTGTCGGATTTCTGGTAGATGATGTTGCGGATGGGCAGGTAATCGTATTGGTCGGTGTAGCTGCTGTCGGAGTGCGCCTGGTTCGCGACATCGAAGTCGAACGAGTGGAATTTCCCGATGGACTGGTCGTAGTACGAGATCCAGAAATAGCCCGTGCTCTGGCCGTCCTCGACGATGCCCCAGTCGCGATAGTTGGGGAATTCCTCGGTTTGCGCGCCGTAGCTGTTCTTCACTAGCCATGCGCCGTTGCCCTCCGGGGTTTTGCCCTCGGTGTTCTTGAAGTTGCTCGCGCTGTAATTGTCGTCCCAGCCGACGATGGTGACGGCGTGGTTGGCACCGCCGCTTTCCCACGTATAGTGCGAGCAGGTGTTTTTGTCGAAGTATTTGGAAAGTCCCTGGTCGTTTGCCGTTGAGGCGTCGTAGCGGTAGGTCGTGAAGACGCCGCGGCCGTTGTACAGCTCGCCCTTGATGGCCGAAACCGCTTCCATGTTCGTCGACAGGTATTTCTCGTCGCTGTCGAGCACCCTGGTCGAGGGCAGGGCGTTGCCGTTGTCCAGCACGTAGGGTGACTGGAACCACAGGCTTTCGCTGGTGGACCAAGTGGTGGCGTTGTCGTTGTCGTGCTCGCCGCCGTAGTTGCCCGCGTAATGCAGCGGGGTTACCGTGGCGCCCTGCGCCTTGTAGGTGGTGATCTGGGCGTCCGTCAGATACATTTTCTCGGTCGTGGAGGAGCCCGCCAAGGTGACGTTGCAAACCTTTATGCCCTCTTCGTTTTGGAACGGGGCAAGCGATTCGGGGACCAAGCCCGCGCCCGCCGCGAACAGCGCTATAGAGAAGGTGGCGCGTCCTCCCTGCTCATAGCCTTCGTTGTTGCTTTTGCTGAAGTCTGCGTGGTGGTAGCCTTCGCCTGCCTGCGCGCTTCCCACGGCCGATTCCGGCGCTCCGTTTTCGGCGAAGACGGAGTTCACCAGCTGGCGCTCCGAGAGGTCGAGGGGCGTTTCGGCGTAGGTGGTGCCCAGTTTGGACAGGATGCTGGTCTCGCTGGCGGCGATGCTGGCGAACGCCCAGCAGCAGCCCCACGGGTACTGGCTTTTCACCGGAGTGACCACGCTGTCCGAGCGGTCGCCGTCGCCATTCGGGTCGCGCAGGTCGAACGCTGTGGGCAGGGTGCCCACGTTGGCCTTGTCGGTCGCCGAATAGTCGCACAGCGGCATGCTGCCGTCGCAGAGGTTGTTCACGGCCGCCTTCGACCAGATGTCGGTAACCTGGGCATCGGTTGCCCAGGCGGCTGCTGGGAAGCAGAGTACGGCGGTGAGCGTTGCCAGTAGGATTGCTTGCGCGGCGCGTCGGCCGCGTGCGGCGATATTGAACACGGCAGGTCCTTTCCTCGGATCTTGCAATTATACCGTCGCTTTCCTGGCGATTTGCTGGCGTTTTGCGGGTGTTTGCCGGGCGCTTGGGGGAGTGTTCGCGCGGAGAAAGAAGGCGTAGTATAAGCACCGACGGATGGACGATGGGAAAAAGAAGAAGGGCTAGCTGCAACTAGCCCTTTAACTAACCACACCGCTTCGCCCGCCTAGCCTTTGAACGTACGGGTTTTGCTGGTGCACTTGCATCGTAACATCTTATTCGCAGCAGTTGAAGCCACCGTGGTGAGTTTGCGTATGACATGCTGTGTATCTTTGAGAAGCTCGGTCGTGCTCGAGGCAGATCAAAAGCACTCTGAACAGCAGAGAGAACGGATATCGCCTCTTCTTGTGAGCGTTGCTGAGTGACTGCGCGAAATCAAGGACAGCGAGCGCCAACGCATCCCCCTACTGCCTTAATACTTATGCCGCTTGTTAGAGAAGAACTAGAAGCTAGCTGGCCTAGGTGATAAGATGAAAAACGCCAGACAACCTAATAGCTTTCGTGCCAACCACGGTCAAGGAGGACATCTGTCCGTCCTTCAGTGCGTGGTTGCGTATTCGTAAGGTTGTCTGGCGACGAGGGTGGATGTCCTCCTTAGCGCAGGCTCCCGCGACATCCGCCAGGGTTCTACCGAGTGGAGGTCGCCAAACATGGACAATGCATTCGATAACATTCCGGACATAATCATCGACTCAGACTCGCGTCTTCGTTGGAAGAGCCTAAGAAAATATTTAAATGAATTTATCAAGATTGCTGATACGAATAGCGATCGGCTCGCGGCGCTTAAAGAAGAGCTCTCGTCCCTACGTGAGAAAAACCTGAAGCTCACTGAGGCCATTCAGGATTTAAGCGAGTTGGCGCATCAGGAATGCTTAAGGGAAGAATCCTTAACGTTAAACGATGACGACTATGACATTGTCGTAGATGTACAGGACGAAGTAGTTGAGTCGCCAGAGCCGGGCTCGGAAGCGAGCTACACCATTGGTGAATTTCTAAAAATAGTGGGGCAGGTGCCAGGTATAGGCCCCAAAAAGCAAGAAGCCATCGCCGCTTATTTCGAAGAATACGAGCATTCAGCTCAATCTGTTCTCGATTTCGGAACAGAGGCCGGTGATACCCGTGGGTAGAGCAGGGCTTGGTGCAATGTTCAACTCGCTAAGAGGTTCGTGGGAACCTAGTCAACAAACGCTAGAGAAGAATAAGCCTCGCGACATAGACACGTCTTCTCTGGGACAAGAACAGCGGCGAGTGTTTGAGCTGATGGAGAACACCAACGGCAGCATGTTCATCACGGGGCGAGCTGGAACGGGCAAGTCTTTCTTGCTCAACTTCTTTGTTAAAAACTCCCGCAAAAACGTTGTTGTTGTCGCGCCTACGGGAGTGTCGGCGATTAACGTTGGCGGGCAGACCATCCATTCGTTTTTCCGTATTCCGCCGACAACGCCCATTGAGAAACGCGATTTGAATCCAGGCTCCACGAGAAAGGAGCTGTATCGTTCATTGGACGTGGTCGTCATAGATGAGGTGTCGATGGTTCGTTCGGATATCATGGATGCCATTGATTACGTGCTCCGCGTGTCCAACGACAGCAACCTGCCCTTCGGCGGTAAGCAAATGCTGATGTTTGGCGACCCCTATCAGCTCCCGCCCGTAGCGCCAGCACAGGTCCGTAGGTTCCTTGATGCCACTTTTGGAGGCATGTTCTTTTTCAACGCGCCAGCTATAAGTGAGCAAAGCCTCGAAACACATGAGCTTACGCACGTCTTTAGGCAGAAGGACCCTGTTTTCATCAATATACTTAACGAGGTTAGGGAAGGAAACATAACGGAAGGCAATCTTAGGCTGCTGAACCAAAGAGCTGATGCTCCGTTTCCGACGGACGACGATGAATCGTATGGCCTTGCGATAGTGATCGCCCCTACAAGAGATAAGGTGGAGCGGATAAATGAGGGGATGCTTGCCTGCATTGATGATCAGCCGATGTATACCTACGAGGCTTGCGTTCAGGGCGATTTTCGAGAAAAAGAGTTTCCAACCCAAAAGATTTTGAAACTCAAAGTTGGCGCACGCGTGATGATGCTTAGAAACGACACCGGGACACCTTCTGACAGGCCGGAAGAAAAGGGCAGATGGGTAAACGGTACCCTTGGGGTGGTGTCAAAGCTTTCTGCAGATTCCATTTGGGTGATGATAAATGGGGTTTCGCATCAGATTGACCGAGTGACGTGGGATAAATGTCAGTACGCATACGATGCTGAGAGTAAAAAACTCAACAAACGTACAACTGCTAGATTTACCCAATTTCCCGTTACGCTTGCATGGGCTATTACCGTTCATAAAGCGCAGGGGGCTACGTATCAATCGGTCGGCGTTGATCTGGACAGCGGAATGTTCGCTGAGGGGCAGACATATGTAGCGCTTTCCCGTTGCGTTGACATGAACAAGCTTTACCTTACGCGGCCTATCGATGGTCGCGACATTTTGACCAGTAACGAAGTTAAAGCGTTCATGAGCGCACATGTCGGTAATTCTGTATTGAGCTGACGCGCGGAAGGGAATTGGCGATCGAAATGGGTGGATACGTTAGGGGCGTCAATGATGAGTAAACCAAATGAAGCAGGCTATCTGTTTGATTGCTATGTTGTGGATACTTCCAGATACGGCTCTATCCTCTGGCTTCTGAACGAAGATGAGTCAGATATAGAGTTACTTGCACCAAGTGACATGCGGTTGGGTACTAGGGTCTACGTTGATGACTCGTGTGTGGGTTCGCTCCCCGAGGAGCCGTCCAGGCTAATAAACGCCTTTATGGCGCAGGGGTATGCACGTGCCTTTGATGCAGAGGTTGTCCAATTTGATCCGAGTGCGCCTCCCGGCAAGCAGCTTCTTTTGCGCATTGGGGTTCGCGAGCTGAGCAATGACGTGCTTTCTGCACCAACATCTTCAGCAACCGCAGATGCGAGTGCCTCAGTTTATGACGAAGATATCCCCTATTAGGGGTTTGCACATGGTAAAGGCTCTTGTTTGCGAATGCCTGATGAAATGTGTTTCAGAAAGCGTTTCGTTTGAAGTCCTGTTGGAATGCGGGTTTCGCGCATCTTTGGCGAAGATTGTTCTTGAAGACGGGGGTTCTGTTCTCGCTATTGAGGTAGAAGAAGAAACAATAGGCTACATCCTTGATCCGGTCGAGTCGGTTCTCATGGCCTTATGCGATCAGGGTTACCAGGAGTGTTTGAGTGTTGAGATTCTCTCATTTAAAGTCGAGGAGGGTAAGCTGCCAGAGGCCCAGATAGGCATCTACCTTCTTGAGGCCCCTATTTGGATTTTTAACGCAGGTTTCGACGACTCGCGAGCGGATGATTCTGAAGAAGATGCTTACTGGGATGATGATTGGTATGTTGGTTCGGGCGGGTAGTGTGCCGAACGTTGGTGTAATCACCTAGAATCCGCTTGCCATTCTAGCTC
>CAVBPP010000089.1:0-4540 GCA_963597295.1 Paratractidigestivibacter sp.
GCCGACGACGGCACCGTCGGCGTGTGGAACACCGGCTCCGAGACCTACGACGGCTACTCCACGTGCTACTTCGTGGCCGATGGCCACCCCGCGTGGTGCGCCGAGCCCTTCGCCGCCAGCCCCGGCGACGGCATCTACTCCTACACCGCCTACCGGCCCTCCGCGCAGCCCAACTCGCGCGAGTGGCGCGCGCTGGCCATCGCCATGATCGCCGCCACGCTCGACGTGGGCTGGGACAGCACGCTCGACCTGGGCACGCCCGTCGACGGCTGCGACAAGATGGACCCCTTCATCGGAGCCCTGTCCGACGCGGCGGATTCCGCCAATACGGACGACAGCTTCTACTGCCGCATGCACGTCATGCTCTCCTACTGCTTCAACGAGGCGATGGGCTGGGGCGTCGACGCCTTCCACGGCGCGACTAACCCCGACGAGTGGCGCTACCAGTCCGAGAAGCTGTGGGGCTACGCGCTCGCCGCAGCCGACGGCCAGGGCGTCGACGGGCTGTTCAGCGCCGCCGAGGCCAAGGAGATGGCGGCCGTCGCCGACAACTCGGTCATCTGCATGACCCACAGCGGGAACGCTCAGAACCTCATCTGCAAGACAAAGGGACACTCCTAATGTCTTCTCATTGCACACAGGATATTCATACAGATTTTTCTTTTGACCAGCGGTTTTTCATTTGATGAAAGGCCGCTTCCTTTTCCTAACGAAACCCTCAGCGAATCACTGTTTGCCTTCCTGCACCCGCGAGAACCACCCACTTTCGCAAACCGGCCCGTCGGCAGCGAAACAGCAGCGGCCTAGGCTTCGCAACGGCTTGGCAACGAAAGCGGTACCGGCTTGGCAGACGCGCCATAATAGTCGAAGCAACCACGCATCCCTCCGCGAAAAAAACTTAGGGGTGCATAATGAGAAATCCAAGAAATGCCTACTCAGAAGGTATATTTCACATAACGATGCGCGGCATCGGACGCCAGCGCATCTTCGACGACGTCGCTGATAGGCGTCGGTTCCTCAAAACGCTTTCTGCAAAGCTGAACAGCAGCGACGGCATCCCGATTTACGCATGGTGCCTGATGGACAACCACGCCCACATCCTCGCCGATGCCAACAGCGCCGACCTATCGAAGCTGATGCAACGCACCGGAACCAGCTACGCGCAATACCTCAATGGCAGGCGCGGACGCGTGGGGAAGGTGTTCCAGAACCGCTTCGGAACCCAGCCGGTCGAGAGCGACGAGCACCTGATGGCGGCGATTCGCTACATCCACCGGAACCCACTTGAAGCGGGCGCGCAAACCGTGTTCGACAGCCCGTGGAGCAGCTTCCGCGAAATCGCCGGGGAGACCGTCGGGTTGGAAGGCGCTGGAATCGTCGACGCGCCTTTTGTTTTAGAGAGGTTCGGCGGGAACGAACCGTTCATCGACTTCCACCTGAAGCCGGATGAGGAGGACGATTTTTGCACGCTTCAACCCAAGGGGCCGAGAATCGGCGACGCCGAGGCAACGGATATCGCACGAAGGCACTACGGAAAAGATTTCGCCGACCGCATCGCCGCGATGCCAAAGGAAGAGCGCGACCACGCCTTGGCGACGTTGCGGTCAGAAGGGTTGTCGATCAGACAGATCGAGAGGCTAACGGGAATCGGCCGCAACGTCGTCGCCAATGCGAAGCTGGAGCGCAAACGGTAAACAGGCAGAAAGGCGCATACGCGAGAGCGAGCTTTATCAGAAAGACGCCGACCGGGCCGAATCGCAATCAACCTTTCGCGATCAGGCGCATACCGGCCGGTTGCCATGGAGCGAGGAAAGACGCACTCGTAGCGTAGTGCCGGGATGGCCGCACGAAGCCACAAGGCGACATATCGGAACGAAGCCGATGCGGCTCAGCGACATACTGAGCCGTCAACTTTTCTATGGACAATTTGTGTGCGGCAAGAAGACATTAGGAGTGTCCCTTTGTCTTATTCAATGGTGCCGCCGGCTACCACTGTGTCGTTGTCGTAGATGACTAGGGCTTGACCGGCGGCTGGGCGGGTTACTGGGGAGTCGAAGCGCACCACCAGCTGATCGCCTTCCATTACCGCGGTGGCCGGTTGGGCCGTTTGGCGATAATGCGTTTTCGCCGTTACCCGCATCGGCTCGCTTAGGGTTGCCACCGAAATCAGGTTGACGTCGCGGGCTCGCACCTCGGTAACGCCGAGTTCGGCTTTCGGGCCTACGATCAGGGAATTCGTTGCTGCGTCTTTTGCCAGGACGTAAAGCGGTTCCGGGGCCGCTATGCCGATGCCCTTGCGTTGGCCGATTGTGTAATGAATCAGACCGCGATGCTGGCCGAGGGTTTTGCCTGCAGTGTCAACGATCGGGCCGGGAGCGAAAGCGGCGGCCAGGTTGCCGGCCGTACCTGCAGCGTTGCCTGCGGCATCCGCCGACAAGGCTTCCTCGCCCGCATGTGCGGCCTGGCGGCCGCAGTGCGAGCTTTCGCTCGCACCCACGAAATCTATCCCAGGGGCCGCCTCCGATTCTGTCCTAAAGGGCCTCTTCAGTCCGTTCCCGCAATCTTCACCGGCCACTTCGCCGCTTTCCCCATCTCGCAACCCCAGATACCGTTCGATAAAACCGGCGTAGTCGCCGTCGGGGACGAAGCAGATGTCTTGGCTTTCGGGCTTGTTCGCGTTGCCGAAATCGTGCTTCGCCGCCAGTTCGCGCACCTGAGGTTTCGCTAACTCGCCAAGCGGAAACAGCATGTGCGCCAAGTCGTCCTGCGTCAGGTGATACAGCACGTAGCTTTGATCCTTCGACGCATCCAACCCGCGACGCAACTCGTAGCGCCCCGTCTGTTCGTTGTACGCCCGACGCGCATAATGCCCGGTGGCCACATAGTCATAGCCCAGCTGCGCACGGCGACGTTGCAGCGCGGCGAACTTCAGGTAGCGGTTGCAGTCAATGCAGGGGTTCGGCGTGCGCCCGTGCAGGTACGCATCGCAGAAACGGTCGATCACCTCGGTGCCGAACGTATCCATGAAATTGAACGTGAAGTGCTCAAGCCCCAGGCCAAACGCCACTTGCCGTGCATCCTCCACGTCGCTTTGGCTGCAGCAGGTGCTCTCCCCCACCACGCACGCGCCGCCCGCGCCGGCAACCTCGTTGTCGAACAGCTTCATCGTCGCGCCCGCCGCATCGTAACCGGCGTCACGCAGAAGCAACGCCGCAACGGAACTGTCAACGCCGCCGCTCATGGCCACCAACACGCGCTCACGCCCCGCCGACGACGGCAAGGTCGCAGCTCTTGTTTCGTTGTTTCCGATAGATTCGCTATTCAAAATATCCCGCTCTCCGCGTTGAACGATCTGCCACCACTCATTTCCCCGCAAGCCTACCATGCGACATACTGATGAGCAGGCACATCACCAAGAAAATCAGTCATACACGCACGGCTCAACCCTTGCGTTTGCAGAAATCCAATGGCCGCGAAGGGTACGAGCGGATTTACGAATACAATGGCGGACATATTCTCCTTGCCGGGATAGGCCTGAACGGCTTTATGGTCAGTGCCTACCCGCTGAAGGATGGAAAGGCATAACGATGAGAACGTTAAAAATTTCCCTCGATTATCTCGCTGGCCCTCTGTGGAAAGACGAATTCATCGACGGTGAACTTAAAACCGGCATCCCGGCAGTCGACAACGACAACGAGCTACAAACGCTTAATGACGAAATATCGGAACTGTACTCGTCGTATTACGAATTCGATTCGCATGATCAAGCCTGCTGGTTCAATGAAGAGCAAGAAAAATCCGATAAGGTCCGCATGCTTAAATTGCTCAGCAAGTTGAATGCGCGCATCGCCGAAATCAACGACGGAACCTTCATCGTCGACGACCAAGAAACGCCCCGCGTCGAAGCCCTGTAATCTACAGCCTAGCTAAGACGGCGAAGACCTGCGCTCACCTGGGGTGCAGGTCTTTTGCTTCGATATCGAAACACTGCATGCGCCTGCGAGCTGCAATTTTAAACTTTCCGCTCAAAACGAAATCCCCTAAATATAATCGGCGAAGCTTACGGCTGGCCAGGCGGAGCCGGCTTCGCAGGCCGATCGGTCGATGCGCAGGCATTCGTGGCAGCGGCCGGTGCGGCAGCGCGTTTTGCGGGCCGCGTCTATGAGCGCACGCCACAAAGGCGCCATGTGCTGGCCGTCGTTGGCGAAGTACTCAGGGTGCCACTGCACGCCCATCAGGAACGTGCGGTCGCTGGCCTCCACGCCCTCCACCAGGCCATCGGGGCCGTAAGCGGTAGCCGTCAGATTAGGCGCGAGCGTGCGGACGGCCTGATGATGCATGGAATTCACCGACGCGTGGTCGCGGCCAAGGATTTCACCGAGTTTGCTTTGGCGCATGATGGAAACCGTATGCGTGGGAATGGCGTAGTCGCAGGTTTGCCAGTGGCTCACGCGCTGGCCCGCGGGCGTGGTCACCGTCGGGTCGGCCGCGCCGTGCAGGTCGCCCGCGGCCTGGGCCGCAGCCGCGCTCGCAGCCCGGG
>CAVBPP010000090.1:0-8183 GCA_963597295.1 Paratractidigestivibacter sp.
CTCGCGGGGTTGTCTCGCGGGGTTGTCTCGCGGGGTTGCTTCGCGTAGCCCCTTTCAGAAGAACTTTGCTGGAACGAACGAGGCAGCTCAACCCTTTCGTAGGCGAAAGCAAATGGCAACACCGCCCCTCCGTAGACACGAGCGAAAGCTCGTGCCTTATTAGAAAGCCCGAAGGGCGACGCAAATCTAATAATCCGACCCCTCGGCAATTTCCTTCAAATCGGAAATGTCCTTGAAGTTGTCAGGAATTTCGAACCCGTAATGCGCCGCGATTGCACGGGCTTGCTCAAGTCGCAAACTGGAAAGCTGCGTCTGCCCAGCCTGCGCAAAATAATCCGACGACAGCATCAAACTACGCGCCACGAACTCCGTTAGGCGCGGATCGGTTCCGGAAAGTTCCAGAACCTGAGGAATCGACTCGGGCGAAAGCGAGAGCAGGCTGGTGCCGTCAAGCCCGACCGCATTGCCTACAACCTCATCAAGCGTATTTGCAGCCTCTTGCGGGTCTTCATCCTCTTCCTCAACCTTCTGCAAGCTCTTAAATAAAGCCTGGTAGAAAGCCAGAAGCATCTTCATCAGATAATCTTGCTCGAACACGAGTGCCCCTTTCCGGCAAACCCTCCGCAATGGCGAACAACGACTGCAAGTATACCCCTACTGGCCTGCGGATACGGCATGTCAGTGAAAGCAACCGGTAGACGGAGAAAACGAAGAAAGCGCACCGCTAATCTCTATTCGGCCTCGTGCTTGATACCCAAATGCTCGTAAGCGCGCTCCGTTGCTTGACGGCCCTTAGGCGTGCGCACCAGCAAACCTTGCTGCATCAGGAACGGTTCGTACACGTCTTCGAGCGTATCCGGGTCTTCCGCCAGCGCGGATGCCAACGTAGTCAAGCCAACCGGCCGTCCCCCGAACTGTACGCATAGAAGCTCGAGTATGCGATTGTCCACTGCATCGAGACCCAATGGGTCAACTTCGAAGAAACTAAGCGCCTGAGCAGCGATGTCTTCGTCGATTTCGCCGTTGCCACGCACTTGCGCCCAATCGCGCACGCGCTTAAGCATGCGGTTCGCCAAACGCGGTGTGCCACGACTGCGACGAGCTATTTCAAGCGCTCCATCGTACGAAATGGGCACGTCTAAAATGGAAGCTGAACGCTGCACGATAGAAGCTAACTCCTCAGGGGTGTAGTACTGCAAGCGGAACGCGATTCCAAAGCGATCACGCAAAGGCCCAGTCAAAAGCCCGGTTCGCGTGGTTGCGCCAATCAACGTGAAGCGTGGCAAATCCAAGCGAATCGAACGCGCAGCAGGGCCCTTACCGACCACGATGTCCAGCGCGAAATCCTCCAAGGCCGGATACAGCACTTCCTCGACCATGCGGTTCAAACGATGAATCTCGTCGATGAACAGAACGTCGCCCTCTTCAAGGTTCGTCAAAATCGCAGCCAAGTCGCCCGTGCGTTCGATAGCGGGGCCGGAGGTTGTTTTGATATTCGCGCCCAGCTCGTTAGCCACTACCGCTGCGAGTGTCGTTTTACCCAGACCCGGAGGGCCAGAAAACAGGATATGATCGGCCACGTCGCCGCGCGCTTGAGCTGCCTGAATAAGAATGGCAAGCGACTCTTTGATTTTCGTTTGGCCAAGGTAATCGCCCAAACGTTTCGGGCGCAGGCTGCGGTCAAGCGCCAAGTCGTCCTCGGTGAATTCTGGCGAGACGGCACGCTGCGTCGGATCTTGCGAGGCTGAAACCACGTCGGCGACGGTACCCGCGACAGGCCCGCCGGCCGCGCCAGCGGCTCCGCCACCGCCAGGGCCACCGGCCCCGGCCTCGAACACCATGCCCTCTATCTTCACTCCATCAGCCAAAACTTATCCTTACCCAAGCCTTATATATGTGTCGCGCTTCGCGCTCTCTAATCATGAACCGAGCTTTCGCTCGATTCCGCGAAACATGGTCCAGCAGGCCTTTATCAAACCATCAACCAAATTTCGTGGGTGCGAGCGATAGCTCGCACATCATTAGGCAGACGCGAAGCGACTGTCACTGCTTTATCCTTACCCCAAACGCTTCAAAGCGTATTTTATCAGCGCGTTCTCGTCTGCTCCTTCGGGGGCACCCTTCAGCGCAACTTCCGCCTCTGCAGACGCGAAACCAAGCGACAGTAACGCGTCGCGCGCCCCGGCCAACGCGGCCGCCGATGCCGCCCCTCCGCCGACGCCCGCAGGCTGCCCGGACGCATCGAACAAGCTTGCCAACCCTTGGTCAAACGAACCTTTCAGCTCCAAAATAATGCGCGAGGCGGTCTTCTTCCCCACCCCGGGAATCTTTTGCACGGCAGCCACATCCTGTGCCTGCACAGCCGCAACCAAAGCCTCGGGCGAAAAAGCCGAAAGCGCCGCCAAAGCCACCTTCGGGCCCACGCCGCTAACGGTTATCAGCCGCTCGAACAGCGCCTTTTCCTCCAACGACAGGAAACCGTACAGCGCAATGCCGTTATCCGACACCTGCAAGTACGTATGCACCTGCACCGGCTGTCCAACCTCCGGAAGCTTCGCCAAAGCGCCCTGCGACATACCGACGGCGTACCCGACGCCCGACACATCCACGAACGCGCAATCTGCGGTCTTACCCGCCAGCTGGCCTTTCAAAAACGCGATCATCGCGCACCTTCCTCCAATATCTTACGGGCCGCAGCGCCGGCTGCGCCACCCGTACCGGCGCCGGCCATCACGCGTCCGCGTGACTCGATCGCAGCCTGTACCGAAGCGCCACCTGCCCCGCCAAACCCCTCGTGAGTCGTGTAGCAAATCGCCGCCGCCAACGCGTCGGACGCGTGGTCAGGCCGCGGCTCCACGTCAAGCGACAACAGCTTCTTCACCATATACTGCACCTGCGCCTTGTCGGCGGTACCGGTGCCCACAACGGCCATCTTAATTTGCCGCGGCGTGAATTCTCCCACGTCAAGCTCATGCTGCGCACAAGCAACAAGCGCCGCCCCGCGAGCCTGCCCAGTTCCGAATGCCGCCGAGATATTCTGCCCAAACCACACGGTTTCTATTCCTAAGCATTCCGGCTGGAAACGATCGATCACCGCGCCGATCTGCTCGTGAATCTTCGCCAAACGCCTCGAAAGCTCCTCCTGCTTGGTGGTGGTGACGCAGCCATACGCAACGCACGAAAGCCGCGACCCGCACTGGCGCACGACGCCCCAGCCCGTGTTCGCCAGCCCCGGGTCGATTCCCAAAATAATGCGTTCAGCCCGACTCACAGCAACCTTTCACCTTCACCAAACGTTTGTTCGAACACTATACCACACGAATGTTCGTTCAGCGCGAAGAAATGCAAGCCCAATTTGCTCCACCAAAATCGGCTCAGCCGCAACCGCTCGAGCACCGCAAGAAGCCCTCGAATCGCGTTAGCCTTTGTTTACGACGTGTTCACATAGACCCAAAAGAATTGCTTATAATTCCTCAAAGTAATTGGCCGCAATCGGCCAGCACAGAAATCAAATGTGGAAAATTTGCAAGCACGAGCAAGACATTAGGAGTGTCCCTTTGTCTTGTCGGGCGCATGACGCACGAGGGAGATGCATATGGACGCAAATAGGAAGAAAGAGCTGAAAGAGGCATACGCCAACCGACATCCTGACATGGGCATCGTTTGCTGGACGTGCGGCGATCAGATGTGGATTGCGAAGTCGAAGGACGCTAAAGCTGATTTCAACGGATCCAAATTTCAGCTCGAACTCGGATCGTGGGCCAATCGGGAAATGCAGGAAGCATACAACGCCGACCCGGAATCATTCCAATGGTCGCTGCTAAAGCAACTTGAATACGATGAGCTCAGCGAAGACCTCGCCGATGACCTGGAACTTCTTTACTTGGAAACGCAGGACGAGTACCCTGACGCGAAACCGATGCGCCGCGGGCGGCGCTAGGGGCCGACGCACCCCGCCGCTCGCGGTCGCAACTCGCGCCAGCAAAAAGAAAACCTCCCATTCCCCGAATCCAGGAAATGGGAGGCAACTAACAGCTGAAAGCCGCTTGGCCTGAAGCTTTCGCGCGCTTATTCCTCGTCGAGGGCGGCGGCGATTTCCTCAGTGATGTCCATGGTGTGGTAGACGTTCTGCAGGTCTTCCAGCTCTTCCAGGCGGTCAACCAGGCGCATGACCTTCTTGGCGTCGTTGGCGGTGACGGTGGCCGGCGTGGTGGCCTCCATCGTCAGCTCGGCGCCCTTCACCTGCACGCCCTGCTCCTCGATAGCCTTCTTCACGGCCATCAGGTCGCCGGGGGCAGTGTAGACGATCCATTCCTCGTCGGCATCCTCGTAATCGTCGGCGCCGGCCTCGATGACGACCATCTCGAACTCTTCCTGGTCGGCAGCAGCGCCGTTCGGGCCCATCGGATGCTTCTTGTCGCCGGTCTCGATTTCCTTGGAAACCATGATCTGGCCCTTGCGCTCGAACATGTAGGAAACGGAACCGGAGGTGCCCAGGTTGCCGCCCGCATGCGTGAAGGCCGCGCGCACGTCGGCAGCGGTGCGGTTGCGGTTGTCGGTCAGGGCCTCGCAGTAAATGGCGATGCCGCAGGGGCCGTAGCCCTCATAGACGACGGTCTCGTAGTTCGCGGCGTCCTTGCCCGAACCGAAGGCCTTGTCGATAGCGGTCTTGATCTTGTCCTTGGGCAGCGAATAGCCCTTTGCCTTGTCGATAGCGGCAGCGAGCGACGCGTTGTTGTCGGGGTTCGGGTCGCCGCCTTCCTTAGCTGCAACGGTGATGTTGCGCGACAGCTTGGAGAACAAAGCCGAGCGCTTAGCGTCCTGCGCGGCCTTGCGATGTTTCGTGGTTGCCCACTTAGAATGCCCTGACATAACACGTCCCTTCGAAATCTAGCAATACTAGCTGCCTATGGTACCACAAGCCCCGCCCACGCCCCCAGAAAGGCCGCACCCTTCAAAGGAACTGCAGGAACAGGGATGAGGGAAGCTTATAGGGCTTGGGCATTACCCCCGCATCGCCCAACCGAAAAGAAACGGCATTACAAAAAATATCACAAAGAAAAAAATCGCAAACGACATGCATCCATACTTTAAGTTCTCGTCTTTCATGCCGCCTCCTTCGTAATATTTAGAAGCGGTAAACGTTCGCTTACCGTAACCGGCACGGACGGCCACAGCATTCGCACGCTCTACAAGATCCGCTACGGCAGCCCTACCATAACGACCGCTTATCCTGTTCAGTTCACTGTTAATAGACCTAATGTAATCAGACACTTTCTCGGACAAGGCGCATTTATGTTCGTAGAGCCACTTTATTTCCTTATTGGCAGCTTCAACCTCACGCCACTGCGAAGCCATCTGATTTTTCGAGAAACCGGCAACGTAAGCCCGCTTCGAATCCAACCGCTGCTGCGTTTCGGCAAGCTCATCAACTGCGTCTTCGAACGAATTTATAAGCTGATCGATCTTCGCTTCGCCAACCGCCGACCCTCCGGCAAACGAGGCTTCGCCTTGCACTAGCTGCGACGCTGGCGAGCTGCAGGCCGCCGCACCGAAATAGCCCAATTTGCATTTGTTTAGGCGCTCTTCGTATTCACGCTCTACATCATCTTTACCTGCATGTTTTGCGTTTTCGCGGCAGCGATTGAACACCTCTATTTGCTTCTGCTTCACAAGCAATGGATCGCCGAGCGCTTGGTTGATTTTATCTTGGAAAGCCTGAAGGAGTTCTTCGATGTAAGCACCAGCTTTTTCCACATCCGAAGAAGTGAGAGGTCGCTCGTTGTCTCCGTGTGTTCCGGCATTACCTCGTTCGCGGACGAAATAAGCTTGGTCGCCTTCTTCTTTGCTTAGCAATTTAGTACGCCTTAGAAAACTTTCCTTATCGACGGACTTGCATGGCGGCCGCATACCGGACACAACTTCACGGTAATCAAGAACATGCTTATCTTCAAACCCATATGCCCTCAATAAAGCATCGAATAGCTTCTCAAGCGCAGTTCTATATTTTGTGGCGGCAGTATCCAAGTCGTGGTCTCTCTCGAAATAACTTCGCCCACGCTGCATATTTTTCTGGGCTTCTGATATCAGGCCCTCATCATCGCCATGGGCGCTTGAATCTCGACCGCTCTCCGTCGGGCCTGCGAATCCAAACCGAGTCGCGGCCTCAACCACTGACGCAGTCCCTGCAATCGCATCGCATTCGCCCGAAATCAACTTGGCGCCACAAACGGGGCAAAAAGAGGCATCATCTGGGGCTTTGGTTCCGCATTGCGTGCAATAGGACATTGCATTTCTCCTGTTCATTGAGACAGTCAAGCTTTAAGTGATCTGACGATTGCCTCATTGTATGCATTCACGGCAATGGGGGTGTTGCGCAACTGGCTTCCCTCGTGGGCTAAGCCACTGCATGGAGAGGCCAGCCAATGCCGACGGCGACGCCGCTTATTGTTGCGTCGTGCCGACATTGGCGGCTGGGGTGTCGCTTTCTAGGCATGTCTTTCGGCAAATGGGCAGCGCTCCCACTGCAATGGATAGAAAATCGGGGATTTCTGCACCGTTTTTCAAGTTGCGCGGTAAGCTGACGGTCTATTTGTTAGAGATGGGTTACCGTGACCTGGGATTTCGCCGGAATACAACACCGCAAGCCCGGCTCTAACTAGCGCGAAGCCCGAAAAATAGGGCCTAAACGGCTCAAATCCACCGCGCAACTTGGAAAATGATGCAGAATTTGATCGATTTATATCATGACTAATGCGATTATATAATCTTTAAATTTTAGTCCGGCGCGGTCACCTGGGAAAACGCTGATCGCGCTGAAAAGCGTGCCGCGATTCGCGCTCTCTGGTACGGGTTGAGCTTTCGCTCGCCTCACGAAAGAAGAGGCCCGAGAGTCTAGAGAAGCGCAAAATGGACTGGGC
The DNA here is from genome assembly GCA_963597295.1 of Paratractidigestivibacter sp. Lineage (GTDB taxonomy): Bacteria > Actinomycetota > Coriobacteriia > Coriobacteriales > Eggerthellaceae > Senegalimassilia. The sequence goes on from CAVBPP010000090.1 coordinate 6,921, forward strand.
GTCGTTCCCTTCCGTGGGTGCGAATCGAACGCCCGATCATTCATGGGCGGTTGTGCGAGCAGCCATCGGGCTCTTTCGCGAATCCATGCGACCCGACCGCGGTCGGCCCGACAGAGCCGCAAAGCCGCAAAGCCCCCTGGGGCTTACACGGTTTCCGGTTTGCAAGGGGTTTGGGGGTTTGGAAACCGCGCAAGCCGCAGGGGGCTTCGCAGAAGGAGGAACTTGCCGCCCGGGGCACCGGGGGCGGGGAAAGATAGGCCATCGAGCAGGCAGGACACCCGACCAACGGAGTGCCCTGCCGACCCGAGGCGAACCAAGCCCGAAAGAGGGGGCCGCCAGGCGAGGAGGGTGTGAAGGCGCCTGGCGGCGGGCATCGGATTGTCAAAGCCGGTCAGTATCGCGCGCGAAGCCGATTCGTGGGCATTTTGTGTGCACCAACAAGACATTAGGAGTGTCCCTTTGTCTTGCTTTGTCTTGTTCGGGTTGCTGCCTAGTAGAACATGAACACACTCAGGCCCATGTTGTAGAAGGCTACGCGCAGGCAGATTGCGCCGATGACGGCGGCCAGGACGGCCACGCAGCCGAGGACTTTCCAGCTGGCGGAGTTGCCCTTCTTGCGGGCAGCGATACAGCACACGAGCGGCACCAGCGCGCCGACCACGACGGCGCCCAGCCACAACAGCACCGATTGCTCGCCGGCGATGGCCGTCACGTCGATCATGCCTTTGAGCGGGTTGTTCGGGTCGAAATAGTTACCCACATTGGTGAAGTTCGATCCGCTCATCTGGATGAACACCGCGTATGCAACGGTGAACACCAGGCCGACGACCGCGCATGCAACTGCCGGCACGCCTGCCGGGGCGACGTCGTCGCCGCGCACCGCCATCACAACGGCACAGGTCGCAGGCCCCATCAGGCAACCGCCGCCGATAATCGACAGCACCTCCAGCACGCTATTCCAAGCGGGGCGCGCCGGCATCATGTACGAATGCGCGCACACCGCTGCCAGCACCACGCTGATGATGACCGCGCACCAGGCAAGCGCCGCGGGCACGGTGCCGTCGCCGGATTTGCGCAGCATGGCGAAGTACACCACGGCGATAACCACGAACACCACAATGGCGATCAGCTCCTGCGTGATGCCGGAGGTGATATGACCGAAGCCGTTGAAGATGCGCTCCCAATGCTGCAGGTGGAAGAACACCGCAATGCCACCGAGCGCCAACAGCACCACAGACAGCACCACGAGCGTCATCTGCGACT